>NZ_JBHZBG010000009.1:0-238307 GCF_042754695.1 Nocardia sp. NPDC059195
CTGAGCCGAAGGCTCTAGTCTCGAGCGCTAACCGGCGGCCCTCAGGGCCGCGGACACGCGCGCGCCAGCGCGCCAATAAACACAGCGTCAAACCTGCCTGGGACTAGCGAAACATCGACCCCGACCGAACGTCCTACCCCATAACGACGTTTCGGCGCTTGGCCAGCAGTTTGTACAGGGTCTGCTGGATGGTCTCGCGGACCTGGTCGGTGACCTCGAACATCGTCATCGGGTCATCGGCCTCCTCCGGCTCGAATGCCGTGGTCGCGATCGGCTCACCGAACTCGATGTACCACTTCGACGGCATCGGCACCGCGCCCAGCAGCCCCAGATGCGGGAACAGCGGCGTCACCGGGAAATACGGCAGACCGAGCAGGCGCGCCAGCGGCTTGACGTCGGCCAGCTTCGGGTAGATCTCCTCGGAGCCGACGATCGACACGGGAATGATCGGCACCCCGGCCCGCACCGCCGCCGCCACGAAACCGCCGCGCCCGAACCGCTGCAGCTTGTACCGGTCGGCGTAGTTCTTGCCGATGCCCTTGAACCCTTCCGGGAACACCCCCGCGATGTGTCCGGAGCGCAGCAGCCGCTCGGCGTCGGGATGGCAGGCCAGTGTGTGCCCGGCCTTGCGCGCGAGCGCGCCGAGCAGCGGCATCTCGAAGATGAGATCGGCGGCCAGCAGCCGCAGCGCCCGCTGATTCGGGTGCTTGTCGTGCACGGCCAACTGCAGCATCAGACCGTCGATCGGCACGGTGCCCGCGTGATTGGCGACCAGCAGCGCGCCACCGACGGCGGGAATGTTCTCGATGCCGGCGACCTCGACGCGGAACCAGTAGTCCGACAGCGGCCGCAGCGCGGGCAGGATGACCGATTCCAGCAGGTGCCGGTCGTAGCCGAACTCGTCGACCTGGTAGTCCCCGGTGAGCCTGCGGCGCGCGAATTCCGCGGTCCGTTCGATCTGCTCGCCGACGGCGTCGCGCACGATGTCGGTCAGCGACTTCGGTGGCCGCGCGGGCATTCCCGGCCGACGCTCGCTGAGGGAGGTGACCGGCATCGCCTGCATCGGCTGATCCGGCCATCGCCGGGTCTGCGGTCGCTGTCGGGCCTCGACATTCACGTCGAGACGAATGACTTTCGCTCCCTCGTTCATGTATGCGCTCCTGAACCGGCCCCGATGAGGCCGAGCAGTTTGTGTTCCGCGGCGTCGATCCAAGCCGGATCGAAGACAGGCCGCAACGCTGCGCCCGCGATGAAGTCATCGAACGCCTGGACCGTGGTCCAGCGTGGGGTGAAACCGAGTTCGGTACGCATACGGGTGGTGTCGAGCCCGCAGCCGAAGTAGAAATATTCGGGTTGTTCGCCACTGAATCCGCGCATGATCGGGCCCATCAGCGAGCGACCGACTGTGCGGAAGACAAAAAAGGGAACCGGCGCGACGATGCGCCCGGCCCGGCGGATCGCCTGCGACATGGCCAGCGCACCGTCACCGGCGATATTGACCGTGCCACCGTGCGCACGCTGCGCCGCGTGCACGAGCACCGCGACCGCGTCTTCCTCGTGCAGCAATTGCAGTCGGGCTTCGCGACCGAGAACAGTCGGGGTGATCGGCGAACGCAGATATTGCACGCCCCGATCGGCCAGACGGGGACCGACGATCGGCGCGAAACGCAGAATCGACGCGGAGATATCGGGCCTGCGCCGCGCCATTCCACGCACCAGCGACTCGATATCGATCATGTCGCGCGCGAACCACCCCGCCGGCGGAGTGCGCGCATCCATTTCCTCGGTGAATTTCGCCGGATCCTTGGCGCTGCAGCCGTACACCGCCGACGACGACCGCACCACCACGCGCCGCACCGACGGCGCTTTTTGACACACGGCGAGCAATTGCATCGTGCCGAGGACATTGAGATCCTTCATCACCGCGCGACCGCCACCGGCGGGCGGACGGGTGAGGACGGCCGCGTGCACGACAGTGTCGACGTCGTTGCCCTCGACGACCTTGCGGATCAGCGGATTCCTGATATCGGCGCGCACGAACTCGGCACTACCCATTTTTCGGCGAAGCTCACGGCTGGGGGTGACCGTGTCCACCGCGATGACACGTTCGACGCCGGGTTCGGCAGCTAGCCGTGCCGCGACGTTGCCACCGAAGAAGCGGCTGGCTCCAGTCACCAGCACAACTTTCGGTGCGTGTCGTTCCCGTGTATCGGAACTCGTACCTGACCCCACTCAAAGCCCCCTGCTCATCGTGTTTCGCGTACCAGAGTAGCCGCATTCGCGCCACTCGCTGTCACGATCTACAAGCATTTAACGAGGATGATTCGTCCTCGCACAGTGAGATTCACAAACCCGGGCTTTTCACAGCGAGAGCCCGCCACCTTCGAAGGTGACGGGCTCGTCGCAGGCACGCTGGCTTACTTGCCGAGTTTGCGCCGCTGAACACGCGTGCGGCGAAGCAGCTTGCGGTGCTTCTTCTTCGACATACGCTTGCGGCGCTTCTTGATCACAGAACCCATAGGGTTTCCTCGCGTTCTCTCTACTCGGCATACACACGCGGTGTTCACGTGCGTCGTTTGGCGTCCGCGCCGCCGGGGCAACCGGACACCACGAACGGTGCCACCGGCAGGCGGACACGAACCAGTTGTCCATGCTACCGGGGCACCCGAGCAGCAACGAAACCGCAGTACCTCTGGCGGCTGGCGCCGCGGGTTTCGGCCCTGAACCCTGACTCTTCCCTCCCTACGGGCACTCCTTCGTCGCACCCTCCGGTCAGTCCATCGCCAGGGACGGGCCGAAACCACTCAGCTCATCCGGCGTCGAAGTACGACGTCTCCAGGTAGTCGTGCACCGCCTTCGCGTGCACTCGAAACGAGCGTCCGACACGCACCGCGGGCAGTTCACCCGAGTGCACGAGCCGGTACACCGTCATTTTCGACACCCGCATGAGTTCGGCGACCTCGGCGACGGTGAGAAACTGCGTGCCACCGCCGATCACCGTTTGCGGGGTGGCGCCGACCCGCGGGGCGGGCGAACCCGAACCACCGCCCGACGCCGATGGATTACTTGACATTCTGTTCGCAGACATCATGGCACCATTGACCTCCGGCACGCCCGCGCCGCCGGCTTCCCCACCAGCGGAACAGACACGCACGTGCTTCTACGAGCTTAGCGGGACCAGTGGGATTACTGCGACGGGTGTGAGAAATCGGTTTTCAAACCGAGTACCCGTTTGTCACTCGTTCGTTGCACCCTGTTCGGCAGAGCGCCGCTTCGCCGCGTGCAGGGCTTCGGTGAATGTCGAGCGCAGCGCACCACGCTCGAGTTCGCGCAGTGCCGCGGCGGTGGTGCCGCCGGGTGAGGTGACCGCGGCCCGCAGATCGGCCGGGCTCTGGCCGGTTTCGTCGAGCATGGCCGCCGATCCGATCATCGTCTGCACGACCAGTTCCCCCGCTACCTCCCGAGGGAGGCCGAGACCGACAGCGGCATCGGTCATCGCCTCGACGACGAGGAAGAAATACGCGGGCCCCGAACCCGACACCGCGGTGACCGCGTCCATCTGCGATTCGGACACCGTCACCACCTTGCCGACGGCTTCGAGCATCTCACCGACCTGCTCCAGCTGCTCGGCCTTGGCGTAGCGGCCGGGCGATTGCACGCACATACCCTGCCCGACCAGCATCGGAGTGTTCGACATGACGCGTACGACAGCGAATCCCGCGGGTAGCTTCGACTCGAGCCGCGCGGTGGAAACACCCGCGGCCAGCGAGACGAGTACCTGGTCGCTACCGCTGTCCAGGTCGGCCTTGGACAGATCGGTGAGCACCGAGTCGACCACACCGGGCTTGACCGCGATGACCACGATGTCGGCACCGACCACCGCGTCGCTGACGGATCCGCTCACCCGCACCTTGAAACGCTCGGCCAGCTGCGCGGCACGCGGGGCGAGCGGCTCAACGATGACCAGATCCTTTGTCGCCCGACCGGATTCCAACAATCCGGCCACCAGCGCCTCACCGATCCGACCGCCACCGACCACCGCAATTCTCGTCATGCGGACAAGGTTAGTTGGCCCGGTGGCCTCAGCGTGCAGCCGGGATCAGGGCCAGCTGGCGACTCTGGGCGACGACGGCACCGGTGGAGTCGATCACCAGGTGGTCCTCGTCGAACATCCGCTCACCGACCTCACGGGCGGTCGCGACGACGCGCAGCCAACCGGGCGCGGGGATACGGCGCAGGTAGGTGGTCATCTGGACCGTCGGCGACCAGCCGAAGTGGCCGAGGTTCATCGGGACGGGCGGGCTGATGTCGGCGGCCATCATCGCGAAGGCGGCGCGCGCCCGCGGATCGGATTCGTCGCCGTCGAACGGGCGGATCCACAGCCGTAACCGGGGCGGGCCGGTCTCGCCGCGCAGGAATTCACCCCAGCTGGGGTCGATCAGCAAGTGCGCGCCCTGGCTGACGTGCACGATCTTGCCCATCGGCGAATCGGCGGTGTAGCCGATGGCCTCGGCGCTCGGTTCCGCGGCCATGTCCGTGTCGGGGCCGGTCCACCGGGTTTCCGCGGAGTCGAGGTGGCCGAAGGTGAACGCGGTCCGGACGAGGGTGCGCCCGTTCTGGATCAGGTCGACATCGGCCAGGCAGATCTGGCGGCCCTTCTTGCGGATGTGCACCGCGTATTCGACCTCGCCGGGGTCGGGGGCGCCGAGGAAGTCGGTGCTGGCCGCGATGGGCGCCATCTGGGCGAGTGCTTCGTCGGCCTCGGTGAGCCAGCGGGTCGCCGCCGCGGCGGTGGCCGCGACCATGGTGCCGCCGTGCACCTTGGGACCGATGGTCCAGGTGGGCGCGATGACGCCGGCGTAGCGGCCGGTCCCGGCATCGGTGGTGGTGAGCTCGGTCAGGTCGAGAACCTGGCTGAACGGCGCGTCGGTCGCGAGTTCTCGCGTCATCGTCACTCCTGGTCGAGGGGCACAGCAATTCGTACAGCGTACAAGGTGGTTTTTTTGGAGCGCTGGCGCGCTCGAGCGGGCCCCTCGGGGGCCGTGCCGGTCATGGCAGGTCGGCGTGGTGCGGCTTCGGATCGGGGGTCGCGCCGGTGAGGTGACGGCGCGCGAATTCGAGGGTGCGCGCCAGTTGCGCCGAGCGTTCGGCGGTGGTTCGCGCGTTCTGGGTGTTGATCTCGGCGACCGCGTGGCCGCGGAAACCGGTGTGGATCAGGTGTTCACACAGTTGCGCGCACGGCTGGGTGCCGTCGCCGGGCACCAGGTGCTCGTCGTGCGCGGCGCCGCGCCCGTCGGCCAGGTGCAGGTGGACCAGGCCCTCGCCCATCCGCCGCGCCAGCTCGAGCGCGTCGGCGCCGGCGGTCGCGGTGTGCGAGAGGTCGAGGGTGTAGTGGTCGAAGCCGATATCGGTGGGATCGTAGGAGGGGCTGAACGCGCTCACCGCGCGTCCGGGGCCCGAGCGACGTTCCAGCCTGCGCACGGCACCGTCGCGGAACAGGGTGTCGGCCCGCATCGGGAACATGTTCTCCACGGCCACCTTGACCGGGTGATGCGTCTCGAGCTCACCGACCTGATCGGCGAATCCCCTGGCATAGCGGCGTTGCCAGCGAAACGGCGGGTGTACCACCACGGTGTCGGCGCCGAGCGCTTCCGCGGTGCGCACGCTGCGTTCCAGCTTGGCCACCGGGTCGGCACCCCACACTCGTTGGGAGATCAGCAGACACGGTGCGTGCACGGCCAGCACCGGAACGCCGTAGCGCTTCGCGTAGGACTGCACGGTCGCGATGTCCTGGCTGGCCGGTTCGGCCCAGACCATCAATTCCACACCGTCGTAACCCAATTCGGCGGCATAACGGAACGCCGCCTGCGTGTTCTCCGGATACACCGAGGCCGTCGAAAGCCCGATCGCGATGTCCGCCCGTGCGTTCCCCACAGCCCACTCCCTGTATTCAGCTGGTACTGAGGAGAAAGGCTAGCGGTCCCAGCGTCACGAAGACGCCTACGACGACGGCGATCACAGTGCTGAAGATGTCGTCGGTGCGGCGCAGGATGCGAACCAGGGCCACCAGACCGAGGATCACCACCATCGCCAGGGCCAGCGCCACCCACGGCAGCGTTTCCCACATCGTCTCGAAGCCCTTGAACAGCAACATGCCCGCGACCGCCGCACCCGCACTCTGCGCGCCCAGGATCATCCACTGGCGGCGGTTGTCGTTTTCGCCGCCGCCGCGCGCCATGCTCGAAACACGTGCGGCGCGGCTCGCTACCGACCCGCCCGCGCGATTGCCCGACAGCCGGCTCTCGGCCCGCGACTCGGCGCGGCCCGTTGTCTTCGCCTTGCCTCGGCCTGCCATCTTCGACTTGGCCCGGTCGGCCATCTTCGACTTGGCCCGGTCGGCCATCTTCGTCGCGGCCGCTTTGGTCGCGGCGCGCCTGCTCGCCCTGGTCGGCTTCGGTTCGTAGTCGTCGTCGTAGTCGTCGTCATCGTCGAAAGCCGCGTCGTCGTCGTAATCGGATTCGGCGTAGTCGGCGTCGGAGTAGTCGTTGTCGGCGTAGTCGCGGTCGACGTAATCGGACTCGGCGTAGTCGTCGGTGTCCTCGTCATCGGCCTGGTCCGCGCCGACGCGATAGACAATCTCGGTGTGCGCGTCGGCGTCGGGGCCACGATCGGCCCGCTGCCGCAGCAGATCGCCTGCCACCGACTGCCCGGACACCAGCGGCTGCTCCTGGCTGACCGGCGACCACGCGGCCGTCGGGAAACCACCGCTCTCCGGTGCGGGCGCGGTCTTGTCCGGGCGATGCCTGCGCGCCGACCACGACGGCAATCCACCGGACTTCGGCTCCCCCCGCCTGCGATCCAGCGACGGGCGCTGATCCGCGCCGCGTGCCGGTGGGGCATCGGCACCCGGCGCCAGGTTGTAGGCCTGCGTGGCATCGGCATTCGGCGGATACCCGTTGAACCCCGGTGCCGGTGGCTGCCCGTTGAAACCGGGCGTCGACTCGGGGAGCCCGGTACGGCCCGACCCGTTGAAACCTCGCGCGGGCTCGGGTCCCGGCCGCCCGTTGGCGCCCGGCGCGGGCCTGCCATCGAACGACTCGCCCGGTCGGCCGTTGAAACCCGGCGCGGGTCGGCTGTCGAAGGCGCCCTGGCGCTCGTCGAAGCCCGATCCGGAGCGGCTGTCGAAACCCGGGCCGATATCGGGGAGATCGGCCAATCCGCGAGACTGCCCCGGACGACCCATGAATGCCTGCGGGGCGTCGATGCCCGCCTCGTACAGCGGCGCGTCGAACGACGCACGGCCCGGTGCCGGGCTGGCCTCGATGGCCTCTTCCGCCGCTTCGGCGGCCCGCCTGCGTGCGGCCCGTCCACCGGTGACCGGCGGCGGCTTCGGCGGCTCTGGATACGGGGCGACATCGGGCTCTTCCGGCCGATGTCGTCTGCCGCCACCGACCGCGGGCAGCGCACCGGAGCCGAACATCTCGGCGATACCGGGATCGACCGGCTGCGCGGGGCCGCCCGGCACACCGAGCCGACCCGGACCGCGTCCCGCACGGGAGCTGGTATCGCGGGCCTCGGCCCGGAACGGCCCGAACGGATCGGCGGCCGGTCGCTGACCGAGTGGATCGGGCGCGGAGTACCCCGCGTCGGGGTCGAATCGGGTGATCGGGCCCGACATCGGCGAGAACGCCGGTTCAGCCGGACCGGGCGGCGGGTAGGGCGCGGGCTGGTAACTCGCGGGCGGTTCGTAACTCGGCGCCGGCTCCGGCTCGTAGGTCGGCGCGGGCAGATAGGCGGGCGATGGCTCCGGCGCGGGCGGGGCGGGCGCGGCATGCGAGTTCGGCTTCACCGCCGCGTTCTCACCGGTCAGATCGTTGACCGAGACCCCGCGCCCACTGCGTCGCCGTCGTCCGCCGCCGCCGGAGGCAGCGGGTGCGGCCCCCTGCGCGGCATTGCGAGCAAGCAGCTCGGCGACCGATAGCTGCTTCGAATCCTCACTGCTCATGCCGACTCCACTTCCGCGACGGGCGTGACCGGCGGTACCGCGGCCGGTCCACCTCCGTTGGGCTCGGAGTCCAGTTTGCGCAAAATAAGGCCTTCGCGCAGCGCCCATGGGCAGATTTCGATGCTGTCGAGCGATAACGCCCGCATACTCGCCTCCGCGACCAATGCTCCGGCCACCAATTGCTGGGACCGGTCCGAACTCACGCCTTCCAGTTCCGCGCGGTCGGAGGCGGTCATCCGGGAGATGAACGCGATCAGCTGGCGCAGACCGGAGCTGGTGAGTGTACGTCGCACCCGTGGGCCCGCGGCCGAGGGTGCCGCGCCGGTCAGCCGGGCCAGTGAACGGAATGTCTTCGAGGTGCCGACAGCCAGGTCGGGTTTTCCGGGCTCGATGAGGGTCTTGGACGGGACAACCAGCTCGGCGTCGAGCCAGTCGCGCAGGACCGCGATCTTGCGCTTGCCCGGCGGGTCGTCGCGCAGCCACTCCCTGGTGAGCCTGCCCGCACCGAGTTGCAGCGACAGCGCCACATCGGGCTCCTCGTCGCCGCCGTTGGACAGCTCCAGCGAGCCGCCGCCGATATCGAGATTCATGATCCGCCCCGCGCTCCAGCCGAACCAGCGGCGCACCGCGAGGAACGTCAGACGGGCCTCGTCCTCGCCGGTGAGCACCTGTAGATCGACCCCGGTCATGGACCGGACGCGAACGAGCACTTCCTCGGAATTGGTCGCCTCACGCAGCGCTGAGGTGGCAAACGGCATCAGCTCGACGCACCTGGAATTGCGTGCCAGATCAGCGAATTCGAGGATGGTCGCGATCAGTCGCGCCTCGCCCTCCTCGGTGATCCGGCCCATCGAGTCCATGCTCTCCGACAGGCGCAACGTCGACTTCGACGAGCTCATCGGCATCGGGTGGCCACCACGATGGGCGTCCACCACGAGCAGGTGGACGGTATTGCTTCCGACATCGAGAACACCAAGCCGCACACGAATACGGTACTTGGTGATCCGGTACAGCAGGCCAGGCGACTGAACTGTTAGCGTCAAGAGTTGTGACCGAAGGCGCAGCTGGCACCCCGGAGACCGGGCTCCGACCTGGGCGAAAGATCGATCCGACCCCGGAAGTCGAGCTCGATTTCCCACGGGAGTGGATCGAGTTCACCGACCCAGCAAACGACGAGCACCAGATCGTCGCCGATCTGACGTGGCTGCTGTCGCGCTGGACGTGTGTGTTCGGCACGCCCGCCTGCCAGGGCATCATCGCCGAACGCCCCGACGACGGCTGTTGCTCGCACGGCGCGTTCCTCGCCGACAAGGACGATCGCAAGCGCCTCAACGGTGCTGTGAAGATGCTCACACCCGATGACTGGCAGCTGATGGGCGAGGCCACCGAGAACGGCAAGGTCGTCAAGAAGGGTTACCTCGAACTCGACGAACTCGAGGACGAACCCGCCCTGCGCACCCGCCGCTTCGACGGTGCCTGCATCTTCCTCAACCGCCCCGGTTTCGCCGCGGGCCCCGGTTGCGCGCTGCACATCATGGCGGTGCGCAAGGGCATCGAACCCCTCGAGGTGAAGCCGGACGTGTGCTGGCAGCTGCCGATCCGGCGAACCCAGGATTGGGTGGATCGCCCCGATGGCGTGCAGATCCTGCGCACCGTGGTCACCGAATACGACCGGCGCGGCTGGGGCCCCGGCGGCCTGGATCTGGATTGGTACTGCACCGGCTCCCCCGACGCCCACGTGGGCGCGAAGCCGGTCTGGCAGTCCTACGGCCCGGAACTGCGTGAGCTGCTCGGTGCACCCGCCTACGACGAACTCGCCCGGCACTGCCGCCGGCGCGAGGGTCTCGGCCTGGTCGCGGTGCATCCGGCGACGGTCGAAGCCGAGCGGATGAACCCCGAATCTCACAGTCCGAATCACCCGGAGTGAAAGCCTCGTAACCTTTCGGTTCATCTGTAGGTCGTGCATCCGTCACCGAACTCGGGTTGGATAGCTGCTCATGTCCAAGAAAGCGATCTACGCCGCGACCCTCGCGATCGGCGCGACCCTCTCCATGACCGGCCTGGCCAATGCCGAACCGAACGGCGATCCGGCGAAGTACGCGGACTTCACGGCCGAATTCGTGACCTACACCGACCCCGCGGCGATCGACGCGGCCAAGAACGGCAAGTACATCATCGTCTCCACGATGGGCACCTCCTCCACCATCGCCTGCCGCGGCACCGGCACCGACGTGCCGATCTACGACTGCATGCAGGAAGACGCCTACGGCTGGGTCTCCCTCAAGAAGATCGAAACCCCCCTGGGCACCGCCTGGAGCGCAATTTAAGGACCCCCGCCCATGAACGAAAGGGTCCCGTCGGAATTCCGACGGGACCCTTTCGTTGGGAGAGGTAATCAGGCTTCGAGCTTGTAGCCGAGGCCTCGAACGGTGACCAGGTGTTCCGGCTTGGCTGGGTCGGCTTCGATCTTCGAGCGCAGGCGCTTGACGTGGACGTCGAGGGTTTTGGTGTCGCCTACGTAGTCGGCGCCCCACACCCGGTCGATCAGCTGTCCACGGGTGAGTACGCGGCCGGAGTTGCGCAGCAGGTACTCGAGCAGGTCGAACTCCTTGAGCGGCAGGGTGACCTGCCCGCCGTTGACGTGCACGGTGTGGCGGTCCACATCCATCCGCACCGGGCCGGCCTCCAGCACGCCGTTCTCGCTGCCGGAGTCCAGCTCGTCACCGGCGCCGCGGCGCAGCACGGCCCGGATCCGCGCGATCAGCTCGCGGGCCGAGTACGGCTTGGTGACGTAGTCGTCGGCGCCCAGTTCCAGCCCCACGACCTTGTCGATCTCGCTGTCGCGCGCGGTCACCATGATCACCGGCACACCGCTGCGCGTGCGCAGCTGCTTGCACACGTCGGTGCCGCTCATGCCGGGCAGCATCAGGTCGAGTAGCACGATATCGGCGCCCGAGCGGTCGAATTCGGCCAGCGCGGACGGGCCGTCGCCGACGACGGTGACGTCGAAGCCTTCCTTGCGAAGCAGGAACGCCAGCGGCTCGGCCAGCGAATCCTCGTCTTCGACGATCAACACACTCGTCATCTGCGTGCCTCCACACCGTTCGTTCGTCCCGCGAGAGTGCGCGGGACGGTGGTTTCTCTCGTGGTGGGCTCCGGCGTCTGTTCCGCGTCCTCGTCCCCATCGGTTTCCAGATGGGCGGGGATGCGCAGCGTGAACGTCGAGCCGGTGCCCAGTTTGCTCCACAGGGTGATTTCACCGTTGTGATTGGCCGCCACGTGTTTCACGATGGCCAGGCCGAGCCCGGTGCCGCCGGTCGATCGGGAGCGGGCCTTGTCGGAGCGGAAGAACCGCTCGAACACCCGTTCCTGGTCTTCCTTGGCGATCCCGATGCCACGATCGGTGACCGCCATCGCGACATGATCGCCGCGCAGCGACCGGCTCACCGACACATGCGAACCCTGTGGTGAATACGCGATCGCATTCTCCACCAGATTCGACAGCGCGGTAACCAGCAACGTTTCGTCGCCGAGCACTTCCAGCCCACTGGGCCGGTCGGTGCTGACGGTGATGCCCGCGGCCTCGGCGGCGGTGCGCGAGCGGTCGACCGCCTGCTGCACCACCGTGTCGACGTCGACCACGGCCAGATCGGGCAGTTTCTCGGCGCCCTGCAAGCGCGACAGCGCGATCAGCTCGGTCACCATCTTGCCGAGGCGCCGCGATTCGCCCAGCACGCGCGAGCCGAAGTGGCGCACGGCCTCGGGATCGTCGGCCGATTCCAGCATGGCCTCGGCCAGCAGGCTCATCGCGCCGACGGGGGTCTTGAGCTCATGGCTGACATTGGCGACGAAATCGCGCCGCGTCGCTTCCATGCGGGCCTGCTCGGAATCGTCGTCGGCGAACAGCACGACGAAGCTGGTTTCCTCGCGGGACAGTTTGCGGGCCACGCCACGCACAGCGATCCGGCCGCGACCGGGTAGCGGGTTCTTGGCGGTGAGGTCGTATTCGGTGGATTCGCCGGTCGCGAGGACCTTCTCCACGGCCGCCCACGCGCGTTCGTCGAGCAACCGGTTGCGGACCAGGCCGAGTTCCTCGGCGCGCGGATTCACGAGCACCACATCGCGGTATTCGTCGACCACGGCGATGCCGGACTCGGACGCGAGCACGATCAGGTCGAGCACCTGCGACATGGTCAGCCCGGTGTCTTCCTGGGTACGGGCGGCCTGCCTGGCATTGACGAACGGGATCAGCAGGCCCCCGACTGCCAGCCCGACGACAGCCGCGAGGACTGCCAACAGCACTGCCTGCGGAACACTCACAAGATTGATCGTACGAGTGCGGGCGGACATAACGTCGGCGGGTCGACGAAGTTTCGCGCAGGTCACAGGCACTTGGTATGGCGTTCTTTTGCCGTTCACCCGGCAGGCACCTGAACCTCCGCCGGGCGTGTCAGTCCGGCGGTTCGCCGTACATCGCGATGGTCACCGCGGGTCCGTGCCGGTGGACCCATGCGCCGAGCGCATAAATCGGAACGAGCAGATCGCGGCCCGCTTCGGTGAGTTCCTATTCGACTCGCGGCGGCGATTCGGGGTACCGGCGCCTGCGTACGAGCGCCATCCGCGCCATCCGCCGCAGCGTCTGCGTCAGCATCTTCTGGCTGATCCCGCCCGCACCCGCGAGAAGTTCGCTGTGACGTAGCGGACCATCGCGGGAGCAGGTACACCAGCACCGAATGGCGCTGCCGCTCTTGCGGCAGCGCCAGGGAAACCGACTACGCCGCGATCCCGAGTCCCAGCGCCACCGCGACCGGCACCAGGTACAGCACCGGGAACGCCACCGTCTTGTACGACCGCGCCCGCAGCACCGTCAGCACCGCACCGGCGAAGTACAGAATCAGCCCGATCGCGGCGATCACCCCGAGCACCGGCACGAACAATCCCACCAGCAGTCCCACCGACCCGAGGGCCTTGGCGATCCCCAGCGGCGTCCACCAGTTCTGCGGGACGCCGTATTCCACCAGCGGCTCCACCACGAACGGCGCGCGGCGCAGCAGCGAGAACGCCGAGAAGCCCACCCACAGTGCGGCGACGACAGTGACGATGACGTAGGCGGTGAACATGTGCGTAACTCCTTCGGCAGCCGCGCGTTTCGCGGTATCTACCGAGGTGACGACACAGCCGCCGCGAGTGTGACATCACCCGGACAGCACAGCGGCCCCACACCGTCGGACGGTGTGGGGCCGTGGGAAATCAGTTACTTGCCGCCCTGGCTGGCGACCGCGGCGGCACCGGCGGCAGCGGCAGCCGGGTCCAGGTATTCAGCGGCCTTCACCGGACGCAGGTTCTCGTCCAGCTCGTAGACCAGCGGAATGCCGGTGGGGATGTTCAGGCTGGAGATGTCGGAGTCGGAGATCCCGTCGAGGTGCTTGACCAGCGCGCGCAGCGAGTTGCCGTGCGCAGCGACCAGGACGGTCTTGCCGGTGAGCAGTTCCTTGGAGATGGTGTCTTCCCAGTACGGGACCATCCGCTTGACGACATCGAGCAGGCACTCGGTCTCGGGGACCTCGATGCCCGCGTAGCGCGGGTCGCCTTCCTGGCTGTACGGGTTCTCGGGCTGGATCGGCGGCGGCGGGGTGTCGTAGCTGCGACGCCACAGCATGAACTGCTCCTGGCCGTACTGCTCGCGGACCTGCTCCTTGTTCTTGCCCTGCAGGTCGCCGTAGTGGCGCTCGTTGAGGCGCCAGTCGCGCACGACCGGGATCCAGTGCCGGTCGGCGGTGCCGAGGGCGTTGTCGGCGGTGCTGATCGCGCGGCGCAGCAGCGAGGTGTAGACGATATCGGGCAGGATGCCCGCCTCTTTGAGCAGCTCTCCGGCCCGTTTACCCTCGGCGATGCCCTTGTCGGTGAGTTGCACGTCCACCCAGCCGGTGAACAGGTTGAGGGCGTTCCATTCGCTCTCGCCGTGGCGCAGCAGCACGAGGGTGTAGGTCATAGGGGCCATTCTGACATTTCGCCGATGTCAGGCCCACTCCACCTCGTCGAAGCCGATGACGATCTCGTACGGCCCGCCTTTGACCAGCGCGTCGACCTGTAATCGCGACGCCACCGAGTCGACTTCGCGCACTACGGCGCACACTCCTTGGAACGGACCCTCCGGAATATGGACGACATCGCCCGGCACGTAGTCGGCAGCCACCTCATCGAGGCTACGCCCGCCCACCGCAACCTTCCCTGAACGCGCCCGAGGACCCTTGAAGTCTCCGCTCTGGTTGCGGGCCGTCCCGCTTCTGGACTGAGTGGAGGGTGCGACGAAGGAGTGCCCGGAGGGAGGGAAGAAGTGGGACCAGGGGCCCGCAACCCGCGGCGCCAGCCGCAAATCTATTCAGCCGCGAGCACCGCCGCCCCGACCAGCGTGGCGCCCTCGCTCAGCGTCGACGGTTCCACCGCAAGATCCCGGACGAACTCGAGCCGCGCATGCCTGGCGACGGCCGCGCGCAACGGCCCCCACAGCGGCTCCCCCGAATGCGCGAACCCACCGCTGATCACCACCCGATCCACATCCAGCAGCGCGGCGGCCGACGAGATCGCCTGCCCCAAGGCGGTTCCCGCACGAGCCATGGCGGCGAGCGCGATCGGGTCGCCACGGTGCGCGGCCTCGGCGAGCTCCACCCCGCTCTCGCCCACCCAGCCACGCGCACGCGCCCACCGCACCGACGACATCCCGCTCGCTACCGCCTCCACGCACCCGACTCCCCCACAGGGACACGCGGTGTCGTCACCGGGCACCACGATGTGCCCGATGTGACCGGCATTTCCCGTGCGCCCCATCACAACTCGCCCATCGGCGACGATCCCCCCACCGACCCCCGACGACACCGTCATGGCCAGCCCGTTGTCCACCCCACGCAGCCCGCCGACCCGATGCTCGGCCAGCGCCAGACACGCACCGTCGATCGCCAACCGCACCACCGCGGCCGGGAACAGTGCCCGCACCTGTTCGACGATCGCGAACCCGTCACGCCACGCCGCCAGATTCAACGGCCTGATCACCCCCGCGGGCACATCGACCGGACCCGCCGATCCGATCCCGACCGCACTCACCTCGTTGTCACTTGCCACAGCGACCAGCAGGCCCCGGCACACCGCCCATGGATCGTCCGAAGCCGCGGCCGCCCGGCGCACCGCGTGCAACCCGTAGTGCGGGTCCACAAGTCCCGCGGCGAATTTCGTCGCCCCGATATCGAGCGCAAGTACCGCCATCACCACTCCCTACCTGCCGCGCCGGGCTACACCCGGTCCCCCTGCTGTGAATCATCACAGCATGTGGCACGCGACACTTTGACTACCGATCGGTACAAATCACAGGCTTTCGTTAGATACTTCGACACGGGTCGGGTCGTTCTCGTTGGGCAGCACTACTGTTGATGAAGGAAAGCTGTGTCGAAAATCGCTGTACTGGTGTTGAGTCTGCTATCGGTGGGCTTGTTCGCCGCACCCGCGGGCGCGAACCCGCTGTATCCGACGCCTGATCCGGATCCGTTCTTCCACGCACCGGCTGACATCGCCGCGCTGGCACCCGGCGACGTCGTGCGAACCCGCCACATCGACACCTGGATGTACCCGGGCACCGAAGGCCACCAGGTCGCGTTCCGCTCCACCAACTCGACCGGCAACGCGATCATGGGCGTCACCACGGTGCTGCTGCCGATCGGCGTGAAGAATCCGCCGCTGGTGTCCTACCAGGCGCTGATCAACTCCATCGGCACCCGCTGCAACCCCTCGCAGTCGCTGTTCAACGGCGAGCTGCAGGACGCGCCCGGCGCCATGCTGCCGTTGGCGCGTGGCTGGGCGATCTCGGTGCCCGATTACCTTGGCCCGACGGTGGCCTACGGTGCGGCCAAGCTCAGCGGCATGGTCACCCTCGACAGCGTGCGTGCCGTGCAGAAGGTCGCCGAGCTCGGTGTCGGCAACTCGCCGGTCGCGATCGCCGGCTACTCCGGCGGCGGCATGGCCACCGCATGGGCAGGCGCGCTGCAGCCCACCTACGCACCGGAGCTGAAGCTCGCGGCCGTGGTGTCCGGCGGTATCCCCGCTGACCTCGAATTGATGGCCGACGCACTCGGCTTCGCGCCGCACCCCGGTTTCGGCCTTGCCTTCGCCGCCGCGATGGGCATCGAGCGCGAGTACCCCAACAAGGTGCCGGTGTCGGATCAGCTCAATGAAAACGGCCTGTGGTTCCGTGAATTCACCAAGGACGCCTGCCGTCGCTTCCTGCTGTTCCACGGCATCACCCGCAACGCCGAACAGATGGCGGCGTCCAAGGAACTGATGAACAGCGAGGTCGCCCGTGGCGTCCTGCGCGAGAACAGCCTCGTGCACTTCCAGGGCGCGCCGACCGCACCCACCTATATCTGGCAGGGCAAGTACGACATCCTCACCCCGTACGCGCCGGTCGCCGAGACCATCGCCCGCTGGTGCGGTCAGGGTGCGCCGGTGCAGCTGAACACGGTCGAGATCTCCGAGCACATGACCGCCGCCGTGGCGGGCTTCCCCGATGCCTGGAACTACGTCGAGGCCCGCTTCCGCAACGAACCGGTACCGACCAACTGCTGAGCTGAAAAATGATGCCGGGCAGGAACTCTCCTGCCCGGCATCGTTGTTCTCAGACCTTGTCGGCGTCGTCGATGATGTGCTCGAAGGCGCGCAGGTTCTGCAGCGACTCACCGCGCGAGACCCGCCACTTCCATTCCTTGCGAATGGATTCGGCGAACCCGAGCTCGAGCAGGATGTTGAAGTCGGCGTCGACCGCTTCGAGGGTCTGGCCGAAGATCCGGTCGAGTTCGTCGGCGGTGACCGACTCGGTGGACATGCGGCCGACCAGGTAGATGTCGCCGACATTGTCGAGGGTGTAGGCCACCCCGTAGAGGCGGCGGTTGCGGCGCAGCAGGTATTTGTAGACGCCTTCGAAGTTCTCGTCGGGCTTGCGGCACACGAACGACTCGATGCGAACCCCGTGCTTGCCCACGGTCAGCATCACCGAGGTCTTCAGCTTGCGCTCACCCGGCAGCACCACGATGAACGTGTCGTCACCGTGGCGGGTGTATTCGATCTCGCGATCGCGCAGTGTGTCGTCGATAACCTGTGAAACGGCGCTCACCTGCGCACTCCCGTCCGGCGCCGCATCAGCGCCCGCGATCTGGCCTGCCTGGTCTCGCCCGCGTGCAGGGCGATCGGACCGCGTTCGGCGCGGAATCCGGCCATCGCGGCAGCGTAGCTGTCGAGCAGGCCGTCGGCGGTGTGCGCCCAGGAGAACCGGCTCGCGTGCTCGACGGCGGTGGTGCCCATGCGGGTCAGCCGGTCGGGGTCGTCGAGCAGGGCGGCCAGCGCGTCGGCCCAGTCGGGTGTGCGATGCCCCGGCACCAGCAGGCCGGATTCGTGGTTACGGACCGCGGTGCCGAGACCGCCGACGTCGGCGGCAAGCACCGGAGTGCCGCTGGCCTGCGCCTCGATGGCGACCAGGCCGAAGGATTCGTTGTAGCTGGGCACGGCCACCACATCGGCCGCGCGGTACACCTGCACGAGTTTGTCGGCGGGCTGCGGCGGCAGGAACGTGACCCGCTCGGCGATGCCGAGGTCGGCGGCCAGTTCGATCAGCGCGTCGGGCCTGGCCAGTCCGGTACCGGACGGTCCGCCCACGATCAGCACGCGCAGCTTGCGGCTCGGATCGCGGCTCAGGAGCTCGGCCGCGGCCCGGACGAGCACATCGGGGGCCTTGAGCGGCTGGATCCGGCCGATGAACGCGACGATCTGCTCGTCGGCGCGCAGACCGAGTTCGGTGCGCGCGGCGAGCTTGTCGCCGGGCCGGTAGCGGGTCAGGTCGGCACCGGGCGGCACCACGTCGATGCGGTCGGGCGAGGCGCCGTAGAGGTCGACGAGCTGACGGGCTTCGTCACCGGTGTTGGCGACGAGCCGGTCGGACTCGGCGATCACCTGCTTCTCGCCGATCACCCTGGTCTCGGGTTCGGGGGTGTCACCCTCGGCGAGCGCGGCGTTCTTCACCGCGGCGAGGGTGTGCGCGGTGTGCACCAGTGGCACCCGCCAGCGGTCGCGCGCGAGCCAGCCGACCTGGCCGGAGAGCCAGTAGTGCGAGTGCACGAGGTCGTAGTGGCCGGGCAGGTGCCGCGCTTCCTGCCGCAGCACCTCGGCGGTGAACGGACACAGCTGGGTGGGCAGCTCCTGCTTGTCGAGTCCCTCGAACGGCCCGGCAACCACGTGGCGCACGATCACGCCGGGTCCGGCCTCGGCGACCGGCGGCAGCTCCGACGAGGTCGCGCGGGTGAAGATCTCCACCTCGGTGCCCCGTTTGGCCAGCTCGAGCGCGGTGTGCAGCACGTAGACGTTCATCCCGCCCGCGTCACCGGTGCCGGGCTGCGCCAGCGGTGAGGTATGCACCGATAACACCGCGATGCGATGGGGCAAAAGATCGGGACGACGCTGGCTCACACCCTCCAGTGTGCACGCCGCGACGCCGCCACCGTTGCCCCTACCGGGTTCGGTGACGGCTGTCACAGCGCAAACGCGTGTGAGTTCACGTACTCGTCGCGGTCGAGCCTGCCCGATCCGGCGCCGGAGCGCGAGCGGATTTCGGCCGTCACTCTCGGTGCAGCGCTGCCTCGAACACGGGCCACGATTTGTGCATGTCCTGCTCCCAGTAGCCCCACGAATGGGTGCCGTTGGGACGCAGGTCCACCGTCGCGGGGATGCCGAGCGACTGCAGTCGGTCGCGCAGCTGCCGGGTGCACAGATTCGTGACGGCCTCGAGCCCGGCGCCGAACAGCAACTGCATCGGGTCCATCCGGGCGCCGATGTTGTCGTGCGGGCCGGGAATGCCGGTCCCGGAGGAGATGTAGACGTCGGTGCCGCGCAGCGCTTCCGCGTGCAGGTAGGGGTCGTTGGCCGACCACGCGGGATCGGTGGGCGGGCCCCACATATTGGCCGCGTTGCCGAGCCTGCTGCCCACCACGGTCCGCACAATCGCTTGTCCGCGTGGATCACTCGTGCGCACGCACCCGCTGTAGGAACCGATCGCCCGGTACAGCCCCGGTTCCGACAACGCGAGCTGGAACACCGAGGTCCCGGCCATCGACAGGCCCGCGATGGCGTTGGCGCCGGTGCCGTCGAACTCCTCGTCGATCACGGGCGGTAGCTCTTTGGTGAGGAAGGTGGTCCACCGCTGCTTGCCGAGCACCGGGTCGTCGGTCCGCCAGTCCGCGAAATAGCTTCCGGCCCCGCCGAACGGGATCACCACATTGACCTGTTTGCCCTTGAAGAACTCGACCACGTCGGTGCGATCCAGCCAGTTACCGTCGCTACCCCCGCCGACCCCGTTGAGCAGATACAGCGTCGGCGCCGGCTCGTTCGGATCCGCGGCCCGCAACACCCGCACCCGGGTGACGATGTCCATCGCCGGTGAGTACACGCCCACGTCGATGGTGCGATCGGGCTCGACCCGCTGATCCTCGATCCGCGCCGCGCCCGGCTCGGCACCCGCGGGCACCCCGACCACGACACCGGCCAACAAGCCCAGCACGGCCACCGCAACCCGTGCGCCCACTGCCCGACCAAACATCATCGAACTCCGTTCTCGACGCCGAATCCTCTTCTCCACATACGATCCAACGACATTCCAGAACGCTACACACGAATTCAGCGGAAGTATGTGACGATTCCCAGAAGATTTCCCGAATTCTGTACGCGCGGCCCAAGTAGTTCTCCGGAGCAATCACAGCACAATCACATCAGCGCCGCATACCAATCACGCCATGGCTCCTACCTGGGCAAATACACCAACGAGTCGAGCCATGCCAACGCGAACAACCGGCATACTCCGTCGGCACATGTAGACCAATTGGACCCCACTGTCGACGCGCCGAATTGCGAACAATGACGCAACCCGCCTGCGAATTTTTTCACAAAGGGAATCGCCACAATCGGCACGAAGCCATAGACGAGCGTCCGACACGGGGCCTCCCAGCGCGACCGCCTGCCCAAGACCTGAGGCAGCAAGCACGAGGAGACGCGCGTCACAGTCGGCGCGGCGATGAATCCCGGCGCGAGCCACCGTCTTCCCCAGTGAGCATGCCGAACGCGGCGACGTGACCGACCTGCGCTACCAACTCGCTTGTCCCCCAAGCACTTCGAGCATCGGAGAACCCCAGAATGTACACTCGCTCCCGGTCCGTGATCGCGTTGACAGCTGTGGCCATGTCCGCCCTACTGGTCAGCGGATGCGGAAACAACGAGACAACCTCCGGCGCTGCTACGTCGGAGGTCAGGTCGGCCGCGGCCGATCAGGCCTCCGCCGACGGCAAAGGCCGCTACGCCGAGGTCAACGGCGGCAAGACCTACTACGAGATCCACGGCACCGGACAGCCGCTGATCCTGTTGCACGGCGGCCTGTCGGGTGCCGAATCCACCTTCGGCGCACTGATTCCCGAGCTGTCCAAGACTCGTCAGGTGATCGCCGTCGAACTCCAGGCGCACGGCCACACCCCCGATAGAGACCGCGCGATGACCTACGAGGCCATGGCCGACGATGTCGCGGCGTTGATCACCCACCTGAGGCTCGGCCGAACCGATGTCCTCGGCTACTCCCTCGGCGGTGGGGTGGCGTTGCAACTCGCTACCCGCACACCGGATCTGGTCGACCAGCTGGTCATCTCGTCCGCCCCGTTCCGCTTCAACGGCTGGCTGCCCGAGACCCGTGCGGGCATGGCCGCCATGAACCCCGACGCCCTGCGCGAGAGCCCGATGTATCCGCTCTACACCAGCGCCGCACCCGACCCGGCAGGCTGGACCGGGCTGGTCACCAAGACCCGGCAGCTACTGACCCAGGACTACGACTGGACCGGGCAGCTGGCCCGGATCCAGGCGCCGACGCTGGTCCTCGCGGCCGAATCCGATGCGCTGTCCCGGGAGCACGCCGTCGAGATGGTCTCTTTGATCAATGCCGACAAAGCGGGGCAAGCTCGGCTCGAGATCGCCCCTGGCACTACTCATTACGACGTTGTGTACCGGGCCGATCTGCTGCTGCCCCCGCTCACCGGGTTCTTGGACTCGACCGTCCGCTGACCCGTTCCGACCAGGCTGTCAGCCCACGCCGAGAGCTCGGGCGAAGGGCGGCCAGGAGCGATGCAGGTCGTCGTTCCAGTAGCCCCAGGAGTGAGTTCCGTTGGGGCGCAGGTCGACCGTGGCGGGAATATCCAGGTCGCGCAAGCGGGTGCCGAGTTGCTGGGTACACAGGGCGGTAACCGCGTCAAGGGCGCCGCCGATGATCAGCTGGTCCAGCAG
The DNA here is from genome assembly GCF_042754695.1 of Nocardia sp. NPDC059195. NCBI lineage: Bacteria > Bacillati > Actinomycetota > Actinomycetes > Mycobacteriales > Nocardiaceae > Nocardia > Nocardia sp. NPDC059195. The sequence goes on from NZ_JBHZBG010000009.1 coordinate 21,356, forward strand.
TTTCATCGAATCACCGTGCAGCCCAGGCCCGTTCACAGTGTCGAGCGAGCCGGGCAGTCCGGTGCCGGAGGAAACGTAAATGACCAGGCCGCGCAGGCGTTCCGCGTGCAGAAAGGGGTCGTTGGCGGCCCAGAGCGGGTCGCTGGGTTGTCCCCACATGTTCACCGGGTCACCGTTCTGGCCGGAGACGACGGTGTTGACGATGGCGTGGCCCTGCGGACCGCTGGTGGAGACGCAGCCACTGTAGGAACCGACAGCTTTGTAGAGCTGGGGTGCCGCGAGCGCCAGTTGAAAGGCCGCGGTGCCCGCCATCGACACGCCCGCAATGGCATTGGCGCCGCTGCCGTGGAATTCGGCGTCGATGACGCGGGGTAGCTCGCGGGTGAGGAAGGTGGTCCAGCGCTGGCGGCCGAGGACGGGGTCGTCGGCCCGCCAGTCGGCGTAGTAGCTGCCCGCGCCGCCGATCGGCATCACGACGGTGACCTGCTTGCCGGCGAAGAAGGGGTCGGCATCGGTGCGGGTGAGCCAGTTGCCGCCGTCGCGCCAGTCACCGGTGGGGCCCGCGCCACCATCGACGCCGTTGAGCAGGTACAGAACTGGCGCGTTCGCCGAGCGGTCGGGCGCGGGCAGCACCGCGACGGTCACCGATTTCGCCATGGCGGCCGAGTGCACCACCAGCTCGACGACCCGGCCGGGACCGGGCGCGACGGAAATGAGCCGCGCGGCGTCGGAGGCCGGGCTCGCTCCGGCAACCGGGGTGGCGCACGCCAAGCCCGCCACGAGAACCAGCACACATCGCGTCAAGACGCTCATGCGCCACCTCCATGCCCGGCCGCAGGACAAGGCCGTCGACTCAGAGTAGGTCGCACTCACCTGACCCGGACATGTTTCTGAAACATTACCGATTCAGAGCAAACGAGGGTGCGTCGAACTCACTCCAACGCGTCGATAAACGCGCTGACCTCGGCAAGGAAGCGCGGCCGGTCCTCGATGAACAGGCCGTGCTGAGCGCCTTCCCAGAACGAACCGCGGGCGTCAGGGGCATTGTCGAGGATGTACTGACCATTGGCCGCCGGGACCACCGGGTCATCGGTGCCGTGCAGCACGAGAACCGGAACATCCAGGGCACGAAGGGTTTCGGTGTTGTCGATCGTGCGGTAGAACAGCGCCTTGCGTACCGAGGGCGGGGTCGCCAGACTGCCGCCGAACAGCCGCTGCGCATCGACACCCTTGTCCTCACCGGGCCCGGTATTGGCATTGCCGAACACCGCGAACGCGCGCACCGCCCGCCCGGCAGCCTCGTCGAACACGCCCGGAATCGCTTTCTCCATCGCGGGCCCGGGCGCCGCACCGGGCACATCGCGGCCGATATGCGCGGGCGCACCGCAGTAGACGACGCCCGCGACCGCCGAGGTGCCGTAGGTGGCGAGGTAGTCGGTGGCGACGATCCCGCCATAGGACCACCCGAGCAGCACCGCCCCGGCGTCGACACCCTCGGCGGCCAGCACCGCGGCCACATCGCCCGCCCACGCCTTGGGGTCGTCATAACCGGCGCCGGGATCGTCGGAGTACCCGTGCCCGCGCAGGTCGACCGCGATCACCCGATACCGCTGCGCCAGATCATCCGCGGCCGCACCCCAGCACCGCAGATTCCCGGCCCACCCGTGCAGGAGCACCAGCGGCCTACCGGAACCGCTCACCCGGTAGACGATCCTCGTTCCATCGGCACTGACAGCATCGCGAATAGCCATACCGACAGGCTAATCGGCGCAGTCGCGAAGCGTTCCTCGGCTGCGCATGGCCCCCTAGCGTCACCGTGATCGGAGCCATGGCGACCGGAAATACCGGGCGAATAAGATCGACAAACATGAGCATTCGCACCGCCGTCGTTACCGGAGCCAGCTCGGGAATCGGTGAAGCCACCGCCCGGGAGCTGGCCAAGCAGGGCTATCACGTCTATGTGGGTGCCCGCCGGTTCGACCGGGTGCAGCGCCTCGCCGCCGAGATCGGCGGCACCGCGATCGAACTCGACGTTACCTCCGAGGAATCGGTGCGCGCCTTCACCGACGCGATCGACCACGTCGACGTGCTGGTCAACAACGCGGGCGGCGCGAAGGGCCTGGCCCCGGTCATCGACGCCGACCTGGACGACTGGCGCTGGATGTGGGAGACCAATGTCATCGGCACCCTGCGCGTCACCAAGGCACTGCTGCCGAAACTGATCGCGTCCGGCGACGGCCTGATCGTCACCATCACCTCCATCGCCGCCCTGCACACCTACGACAACGGCTCCGGCTACACCTCCGCCAAGCACGCCCAGGCTGTCGCCCACCGCACCCTGCGCGGCGAACTCCTCGGCCAGCCGGTCCGCCTCACCGAGCTCGCCCCCGGCGCCGTGGAAACCGAGTTCTCCCTGGTCCGCTTCGACGGCGACGCCGACCGCGCCGCCAAGGTCTACGAAGGCATCGACCCCCTCTTCGCCCAGGACATCGCCGAGATCGTCGGCTTCGTAGCCAGCCGCCCACCCCACGTCAACCTCGACACCATCGTCGTCAAACCCCGCGACCAGGCAGGCCCCGGCTCCTTCGCCCGCCGCTCCTGACTCCGTCGGCAGTTGGCTCCACTCGAGCCGTTTCCCCAGTTCTGGACCGCTACCGCCCCCTAAACGTGAACCTCGTCACTATGTTCGTTCGAGCTATCCAGGCGCGTCGATCACCCACGAAGCCGAGCCGGGGGCCAATTCGCGGGCGCCGTAGGCAGATCCAGGATCGATCGCCGTTCGGGTGGCGGGGTCGGTAGCGGGTATTGATACTGGGAGCGAGTCGCTCGGGCGTTGCCGTGAATTCGCCGTGCCGAGCGACCGGCCGTTAACATCGCCGTTTGCCGTTAGCCAGTCATAGGAGTAGAAGTTCGATGCTCGGTATCAAGTCCGTTTTCAGTGGGTTCAAAGATTTCCTGATGCGCGGGAACGTCATCGACCTCGCGGTCGCGGTCGTGATGGGTACCGCGTTCACCGCGGTGGTCACCGCGTTCAGCAAGGGGCTCATCAACCCGCTGCTCGCGGTGTTCGGCTCGACCAATGAGCTCGGCCTCGGTGTCCAGCTGATCGCAGGCAAGCCGGCGACGTTCATCGCGTTCGGCCCGATCATCACCGCGTTCATCGACTTCTTCATGGTCGCCGCGGTCCTGTACTTCGTGCTGATGCTGCCGATGAAGTCGCTGAAGAACAAGTTCGGCACCACCAAGGACGCCGAGCCCACCGAGACCGAGCTGCTCATCGAGATCCGCGATCTGCTGGCCAAGCAGCAGGGTCTGACCACCGACGAGACCGTCGAGCTGAGCAAGGAACGCGCGAGCCAGTCCGTCGAGGCGTAGTCGCCCGATCCGGCTGATCGACGTCACGACGAACCCCCGACCGGCATGGTCGGGGGTTCGTCGTTATCCGGAGCGGTTCACGCGAATGCCGGGGTCTTGGCCGGCCAGCGGGGATGGTCGGCGTCGATGACGTAGGAGTGGGTGTGCTGGAAGTGGCGGGGGCCGATCTGGATCGCGTCGACCAGGATCGCCGGGTCGACCGAGCCGAGTTCGTGGACGTGGGTGATCTCGGCCGGGTCGTGGCGGGGCCACAGCCGGATCGCCGCGGTGGCGCCGAGGGCGGCGATCACGGCGAGGGTTGCCCAGGTGGCGGTGAAGCCCGCGGTGGTGGCCAGCCAGCCGGTGATCGGGTAGGTGATCAGCCAGGCGAGGTGAGACAGGGAGAACTGTGCCGCGAACAGGGCGGGGCGGTCCTGGGCGCGGGCGGAGCGGCGCAGGACACGGCCGGTGGGGGTGAGGATCAGGGCAGTGCCCGCGCCGATGGTGGCCCAGGTGGTGAGGGCGGCGGGCCAGTGCCACTCGCCGGTCGGCATGGTCGACAGGACGAGTGCGGCGGTGAGGCCGGCGAGGAGCACAGCGGCGCCGGTGAGCATGACCGGGCGCTCGCCGCGGCGGTCCAGGATCCGGGGCAGGGTGAGGGCGATGAACATGGTGCCGAGGCCGTTCGCCGCCAGCAGTAGCGCGACGCCGGACTGATTGCCGCCCAGCACATCCCGCGCGTAGTTCACGGTGTTGACCATCACCACCGAGCCCGCGGCGGCGACCACCAGGTTCAATCCGAGCAGTCCACGCAGCCGCGGAGTCGCCGCGAACAGTCGCAGCCCGGCAACGAGCCGTTCCTTGATCGCGCCATCGCCGACGACCGCGTTCGGAATGCGCGCGGCCAGCACCAGGGCGACCGACACCGCGAAGCCGACGCCGGTGCCGACGAACAGCCAGTGGAAACTGATCAAGCTCAGGGCCAGCGCCGCCAGCATCGGGCTGAGCAGCGTTTCCATCGTCGCCGCGAGCTGAGCGGCCGACAGCGCCTTCGTGTAGTCGCGTTCGTCGGGCAGGATGTCGGGCAGCACCGCCTGGTAGGTGGGGGTATAGGCGGCCGAGGCGATCTGCAGCAGGGTGATGAGCACGTAGATCTGCCAGATCTGGTCGACGAAGGGCAGAGCCAGCACGATCGCGCCACGAATACCGTTGAGCGCCATCAGGAATTGCCTGCGCGGCAGTCGGCCCGCGTAGGCGCCCGCGATCGGCGCGACGGTCACGTAGGCGACCATCTTCAGCGTCAACGCGGTACTGAGCACGATGGCCGCGTTCCCGCCCGCCAGTTCGTAGGCGAGCAGACCGAGGGCCACGGTGGTGAGTCCGGTGCCGAACAGAGCCGCGACCTGGGCGGTGAACAGCAGTCGATAGTCGCGGTGGGCGAACAGTGAGGTGGTCATGGAACTGCCCTTTCAAGACTGCTTATCTGCGTATGAATGCAATAACCAGCATAAGGCGGAGAGTATTCCCGCACCACCGAAATTTCCTTCGGCTTGACCTCGAGGACAGTTGAGGTAGGACGGTAGAGCGCAGCGGCGGCCGAGGGGCCGTCACCGACGAACAGGAACGTCATGAGCGCCACGGTTGACCACGTCCGAACCGCAGACAACGCAGACGCGCAGCGGTCCTCCGCGCACGGCCGGAGCGAAGGCTCGGGTACGCCCAACAGCCCGCTGCGGCTCGCGGTCGTCATCGGCAGCACCAGGGAAGGGCGCTTCGGTCCGACGATCGCGCACTGGTTCGTCCGGCAGGCGGCACTGCGCGACGCGATCTTCGTCGATGTCGTCGACACCGCGAGCATCGAACTGCCGCGCGCGTTCGGCGCCGCGAGCGACCACCCCTCCCTCACCGAGGCCACCGACAAGCTCGCGCGCGCCGACGCGTTCGTCGTGGTGACACCCGAGTACAACCACAGCTACCCCGGCTCGCTGAAGAACCTGATCGACACCCACCACGCCGAATGGCAGGCCAAGCCGGTCGGCTTCGTCTCCTACGGCGGCATCTCCGGTGGGCTGCGCGCCGTGGAACACCTGCGCCCGGTCTTCGCCGAACTCCACGCCGTCACCGTGCGCGACTCGATCTGCTTCCCGAACGCGTGGGGCCGATTCGACGAGGCGGGCGAGCTCACCGCCCCGAACGATGCCGACGCCGCCGCCGCGACCATGCTCGATCAGCTCACCTGGTGGGGCGAGGCCCTGCGCGCCGCCCGCGTTGCCAACCCGTACGGGAAGTGACCGCGATGATCACTACCGCTGCCCCGGTCACCACCCGCAACCCGATGCGCATCGCCCTGGTCCTGGTGGCAGGCATGATCATGGCGACGCTCGATCAGACCATCGTGAACGTGGCGATCAACAAGCTGGCGATGGAGTTCCACGCGGGCTTGAGCACCATCCAATGGGTCGCCACCGGCTACTCGCTCGCCCTAGGCGCGGTGGTCCCGACCTCGGCGTGGCTGGTCGGCCGGTTCGGCGCCAAGCGGCTGTATCTGATCGCGATCAGCGCGTTCGTGGCAGGTTCGGTGCTGGCCGGATTGTCATGGAACATCGAGTCGCTCATCGCTTTTCGATTGATTCAGGGCGCGAGCGGCGGGCTGTTGATGCCGGTCGCCATGACGATCCTGCTGCGCGCGGCCGGACCCGACCGGCTGGGGCAGTTGATGAGCACCCTCGGGTTGGCCATCCTGGTCGGCCCGCTGCTCGGCCCGGTGGTCGGTGGCTACCTGATCGACGAGGTGTCGTGGCGGTGGATGTTCTTCATCAATCTGCCGCTCGGCGCGCTGGTGCTGATGCTGGCGGCCCGGGTGGTGCCCGATGACGCGCCGGAACCGCCACGTGCGCTGGATGTGCGTGGGCTGCTGCTGATGTCGCCCGGCTTGGCGCTGGTGATCTACGGCGTCACCGCCGCGGGTGAGAGCGCCGGGTTCGCCACACCCGCGGTGCTGGTGCCGCTGCTGGTTGGAGCCGGTCTGATCGCCGCGTTCGTGCGTCGTTCGCTGACCACCTCGGTGCCGCTGCTGGATCTGCGCGTGCTCGGCAACCGGACGACCGGCACCTCCGCGGTGCTGCTCGCGGTCTTCGCGGGCGGATATTTCGGGTCGATGTTGTTGCTGCCGTTGTATTTCCAGGTCGTGCGCGGTGAGTCAGCGCTGGTGGCAGGCGCTTTGGGGATTCCGTTCGCCCTGGCCTCGGGTGCGACGATGCAGGTGGCGGGCAGATTGATCGACCGGATTCCGCCCGGCCGCTACCTGCCCGCGTCGATCACGGTGGCGCTCACCGGGTTTGTGCTGTTCGCGATCCAACTCGACGCGGACGCGCCGTACTGGGCGCTGTGCCTCACGATGGTGCTGATGGGAGCGGGTGGCGGCGGAACCTTGATGCCGGTGATGACCACGGCGACCCGGCCACTGAGCCGCGAGCAGCAGCCCGTCGGGTCGACGGTGCTGAACATGATCAGCACCACGTCGATGGCGATCGGCACCGCGGTGGCCTCGGTGACACTGGGTGCGCTGCTCCCGGTGACGGGTGGACTCCAGGCGCTGCACGCCATGACGGCGGATCAGCGGGCCGAACTCGCCCCCGCCCTGGCCGACGCGTTCCAGCACACCTACCTGATCGCGCCCGTCATGATCGCGTTGGCACTCGTTCCGGCGCTGCTGCTACCCCGGCGCTAGCGGTAGCCGAGCCGTCGTGCCGTGGAACTATCGCGGCACGACGGCAGCGTCCGGCGTAGATCCGGTGGGCAACGCGGACATGGACTGCCACGTCGCCCAGTCGATGGCCCAGTCGTAGATGTCGCCATCGGCCTGGGAGAGCTCGATCGACGTGCCGGTCACTTCGACCGGGTCGCCGTAGAGCGCCGTCGGGAAGTAGGCCTGGGCGTCGCCCGGTGAGAGGTTGATGCAGCCGTTGGTGACGTTCGAAGAACCCTGGGCCGAGAGGGATTCGGGGTTGGCGTGGATGAATTCGCCGTTGTTGGAGATGCGGACGGCCCACCGTTCGCGAACATTGGTGTAGTACGGCGGATTCGACATCATGAAATCCTCGTACTTCTCGGTGACGACGTGCACGCCCGAGCGGGTGACATTGCGCGGTTCGTTGCCTTCGCCGTAGGAGACCGCGAAGTCGAAGATCGTGGCACCGTCGCGGACCACCTGCATGCGATGGCTCGGGGCGTTGGCGATGACGATCTGGCTGCGGCCGATGGTGAAATCGGAGGTGATATCGGAGTCGCCGTACGCGCCGCCGCCGAGGTCGACGCCGTAGAGCTTCGCGCCGACGTGCACAGTGGTGCCGGGGGTCCAGTAGTTCTTCGGACGCCAGTGCACCCGCGAGCCACCGTCGTCGGGCAGCCAAGCCCAGGATCCTTCGGTGCTCTGGTCGGTGGTGACAGTGAGCGCCTTCTCCACGGCCGCCTTGTTCGTGACCGGCCCGGCGAACTTCAGGATGATCGGCGCCCCGATCCCGACCTCCTGGCCGTCGCCGATATTGATCGTGGCCGGGATGGTCGACTGCGGGCTGATCGTGGTGAAGGTGCCGTCGATCGGGATCGGTTTCGCGTCGGCACCGATGGCCGTACCGGCCCAGGTGTACGACGCGCCGTAGCCGAGCGGTTCGGCGACCTTGTAGGTCGTGCGGTCGGGGCTGAGCTGACCGGTGATCTGTTTGCCGTTGGCGTTGGTGAGGGCGATCTGGTCGATCGTGCCATGGGCGACCGTCACCGAAACGGGCGCGACCGGGTCGACATCGGTAGCGCCGGGCGCGGGCGCGATGGTGACCTGCGCGACCGGCACCGCCGCCTCGCCGTCCTTGCCCGGCCGGTCGATCGTGCACCCGGTCAGCACAACGAGCACGGCCAGCAAGATCACCGCAACCACGGACCGCCCGCCCCGAACGCCCATTTCACGCCCTTGCGCCGACGAACCACGGCGCGCGGCTGCCCGCGCGCGCAACAGACCGGTTACCGAATGTTTGCTCACGCATCGAATGTACGCCGAGCTACCGAACTACACCCCGTGAGCGCGGTCACCAACCATGCCGATACCGGACCCGAGCGACTACCCGATCGCTCATCGACGCGGCCGCGTATACGGCTTGTCAGGCGGATCGCGCCAGGCCGACTCGAGTCCGGCGAAATCGTGCCATCGACCTCGTTCGAATCAGAATTCTGACTGGAACTAGCCGCTTTGCACGATGACGCCAGTGGCTCGCCGAGGCTACCGGCGGTTGAGCCACTCCTCGGTGAAGGTGGCCTCGTTGCCGAGCAGTTCGATCAGGCGCTCGGAGATGGCCGCCTCGATCTTGCCGCCGAAGAGCGGGATCTTCACCTCGATGGTGCCGTTGATGGCGGTGGTGGAGCCGGTGCCGTCGTCGGGAGCCATCGTGACCGTGCCGCGGACCACCGCGGGGGCGCCGTCCACGTGGGCTTCGAAGATGCCGCCGGTGCCGGTGTAGGTCTCGGTGCGCGGAATGACCAGGTCACCGGGGCGCACGGCGGTGATGGCCGGCGGGAGCTGATCGGCGGGGATGGACTGCACCATCTGGACGCGGACCTGGTCGCCGTCGACGGCGAAGGCGTCGAGCCGGGCCCCGGGGCCCCCGACCTCGGCGATTCGGGCCTTCCAGTACTGCTCGTCGGAGTACGCGGCGCGCACCGCATCGACGGAATGCGTGTAGCCGGCAGTGAACGCCAGAGGTGTAGCCATATTCGACACGGTACCGTCTGCGAACGTGCGTACAACACGGGTGGTGTCCTCCGATCAGCTGCGTGACCTGCTTGCCGATACCGGCGCGACGGTCCGGGATTCGGTGCTTTTGTCCGAATTGACGACCCTGCGGGTCGGCGGGCTCGCGCTGCTCGCCGAATGCGCGACCACCGAGGACCTGGTGGCCACGGTGAAGGCCCTGGACGCGGCCGATATCGCGGTCCTGCTGGTGGCGGGCGGGTCGAACCTGCTCATCGACGACGCGGGCTTCGACGGAGTGGCCGTCCGGGTCGGCACGACCGGTGTCGAGCTGGGGCCCGACGGAGTGGTGGCCGAGGCGGGTGCGAACTGGGACGAGGTCGTCGCGGCGACCGTCGCGGCCGGACTGGGCGGGCTGGAATGCCTGTCCGGGATTCCCGGTTCGGCCGGTGCGACGCCGGTGCAGAACGTCGGCGCCTACGGGGTCGAGGTCGCGTCGCTGTTGCGCCGGGTGCGTCTGCTCGATCGCAAGGCCGGGGACGTGCGCTGGGCCGAGCCCGCCGAACTCGGCTTCGGTTACCGGACCAGTGTGCTCAAGCACAGCGATGACGCCGTGGTCCTCGCCGTCGAATTCGCGCTGGATCCGAGCGGGATGAGCGCGCCGTTGCGCTACGGCGAACTCGCGAAGGCGCTCGGCGCGGGCGACGGCGAGACCAGGCCCGTGGAGCAGGTGCGCGCGCAAGTACTCCGTCTGCGCGCGGGCAAGGGCATGGTCCTCGACCCGGCCGATCACGACACTTGGAGCGCCGGTTCGTTCTTCACCAACCCGGTCGTCACTGAGGAGCAGCTGCCCCGGGTACTGGCCGCGATCGCCACGCACGTCGGCGACGATGTCAAGGTGCCCACCTATCCCGCACCCGATGGCACCAAACTCTCGGCGGGCTGGCTCATCGAACGAGCCGGTTTCGCGAAGGGCTTCCCCGGCGAAGCCGCCGCCGCGCGCCTGTCGACCAAGCACGCCCTCGCCCTGACCAATCGCGGCACCGCGACGGCATCCGACATCGTCGCCCTGGCCCGCACGGTCCGCGCGGGCGTGCAGGAGCGCTTCGGCGTGACCTTGGAACCCGAACCGGTCACGGTCGGTCTCACCCTGTAGAACGCGCTTACTGCGAGCGCGGGCCTGGACGACGGCTCGCCATGGCGCGGTAACCGTCAGCCATTGACGGTCGGCACCGGCTGGTCGCCGACAGCCGCACGTCGAAGTCGGGCGCATCGCGTTGGGATCCCGAACAACATCTCCACCTCTTACGCCTGCCCGCACCTCAACCACGTAACGTGTCCTGCCATGGCACGCAGACTGGACTACTCCGCTCGCTACCCCCTGCACACCACCGAAGAGCTGTACGCAGCCCTCCAGAGCAGGGACTACTGGGAAGCCCGCGTCGCCGAAATGCGCAAGTACGCCCCCAGCAACGAAGTGGTCAGCCTCGACGTCACCGACGACGGCATCGACGTGGTCCTGCACCACACCCTGCCCCGCGAGATGCTCCCCGATATCGCCCAGACCGTCATGCGCAAAGACATGGTGATCACCCGCAAGGAGAGCTGGGGCCCCTTCGCCCACGACGAGACCGAGGGCAAGTTCTCCGCCTCGATCCCCGCAGGCCCCGGCAGCCTCACCGGCACCATCCGCCTGTTCCCCACCGAAACCGGCGCCACCATGCGCTTCTCCCCCACCGCCAAGGTCTTCATCCCCATGGTCGGCCCGCGCCTGGAGCAGTTGATGCTGGTGAACCTGGTCGACCTGTTCCGCGCCGAGCAGGAAGAAACCCTGCGCTACCTGGACAACCAGACCGCCGACAAGTCGGTCTGACAACCCCGGTGAGCCGCAAAGCCCTCCCTCCGGTCGGCACCATCACCCGCGGCACCACCGGCGTCAACCGTCTACGCCGCAGCGATCGCTGGCTCGTCAACGACGAACTCGTCAGCAAGACCCTGCGGGAATCCCCCACCCCCTTGGTTGTCGACCTCGGCTACGGCGCCGCCCCGTGGACCACCTTCGAGCTGGCCGCCCGCTTGCGGACAGTCCGTCCCGACCTCGATGTGGTCGGCCTCGAGATCGACCCGGCCCGCGTCGTCGAACCCCGCGACGGCGTCCGCTTCGCCCGTGGCGGCTTCGAACTGGCGGGCCTGCGACCGACCCTCGTCCGCGCGTTCAACGTCTTGCGCCAATACCCCGAGGGCGCGGTCCCCGACGCGTGGGCGCGAATCCAGTCCAATCTGGCCCCCGACGGCCTCCTCGTCGACGGCACCTGCGACGAGCTCGGCCGCCGCTGCGCCTGGGTGCTCCTCGACCGCCACCGCCCCCTCTCCCTGACCCTGGCCTGGGATCCCTTCACCGTAGACCGCCCCTCCGACATCGCCGAGCGCCTGCCGAAAGCGTTGATCCACCGCAACATTCCCGGTGAACGTATCCACGCTCTCCTCATCGCGGCAGACCAAGCCTGGGAGCGTTGCGCGGCCATGGCACCGTACGGCCCGCGCATCCGCTGGCGAGCAGCCGCGCAGATGTTGCGCGCCAACGGCTTCCCGCTACAGACCTATCGCCGACGAATGCGCGACTGCGTGCTGTCGGTCCCCTGGGACGTAGTCGCCCCGTCAGACCCGGCTTAACGCCCGCCGCACCCGCGCCGACGCTCGCGGCGCCAATTGCTGCCCACCCCACCAGATCTCGTCGGTATCGCACCGGTGGATCGCCACCGCGTCAGCCACCACCTCGTCCAATGCCGACTGCGAGATCTCGGTCTCGGCCAGGTCGAGGACCGTCCGCACCGGCGTCGTCACCAGAAACGGCCCAGCCGACTCCACATCCGCCGCGCGGAGCTTGCGCCTGGTCAGCACCAGTCGCGGCGTCACGGGCGGGCGACCCGCCGACACCGAAAGATGCAGAAACCGCGGCTGCAATCGGCCGAGCCCGTGCAGTTCCGCCGCACTCTGATACGACGCCGCCGCGGCACCGTCGAACCACGCCGCCCACATCGCGTACTCGTCCAGCGGCCCCACCCGCCACTGCCCCAGCCGCATCATCCCGACCCCGGCCCTGGTCACCGACCCGTCTCCCAGGGCCGCCCTGACCTGCGATTCGCAGCCGGTGCGCAGCACCTGACGCGTGGTGAAGAAGCCCGCATGCCGCCCGGCGAGGCGCCGCAGCACCCGCCACCGATGATCCGCTGTCCCCGCCACCCGGCGCACGCCCTCGCCAGTCATGCATCCCAGGCTACGCCCGGTCGCGTGTGCCAGGTCACATTTTGCTGTGAAGGCTTTCACCACGTCCTCAGAGCAGACACAGAAAGATCGGGAAGAATCCGATGCCATGACCACGCAAAAGCCCCCACGCCCCAGAATCGGTCGGCGCCCGCTGGTGATCGCGTTGGCCGTGGTCGCCGTCCTTCTCGTCGCGGCCATCGGCGGCACCGAAGCCTATGCCCGGCACAAGGTCTCACGCTGCATCAGCAGCGCGTTCGAGCAGCAGATGGGCTCGGGCATCGACGTGGGCTTCGGTCTGCGACCGATCCTGCTGTCCTATGTGGACGGCAAGGTCGGCTCGGTCACCGTCGACAGCGAGGACAACAAGTTCGGCCCCGCTGTCGGGATGGTGGTGCACGCGAAATTCAACGACATCGAACTCGTCGACCGCGGTCGCGGCGGCGGCACCATCGACAGCTCGACCGCCGACGTGACCTGGAACAACGACGGCATCCGCGAGACGCTCGGCACCATGGTGAGCGGCGTGAGCTCCTCGGCGAGCACCGGCGTGCTGACTCTCGATGTGCTCGGCGGCCTCGCCCAGCTGGAGGTGCAGCCGCTGGTCCGCGACGGCAACGTCACGGTGGACACCAAGTCGGCGCAGTTTCTCGGCATCGGCCTGCCCACCGACCTCGTGCAGGGCATCGTCGAAACCTTCACCCAGAGCCTGCAGAGCTACCCGCTCGGCCTGCGCGCCCAGGAGGTGAAGGTCACCGATGACGGTGTGACAGTGCACCTTTCCGGCGGCAAGACCTCGCTGGACGCCGCCCCCTCCGGCCAGCAGACCGAGTTCACCTGCTGATCGTCTACTCAGGAAAGCCGTCGAGCACCGCGGCGGATTTCGACAACCCGAGCCGGGTAGCACCGGCCTCGATCATCGCGGCGGCGTCCTCGGCGGTGCGGATCCCCCCACTGGCCTTCACCCCGAGTCGCCCGCCGACGGTCTCGGCCATCAACCGCACCGCGTGCACGCTCGCACCGCCCGCCGGATGAAAGCCGGTGGAGGTCTTCACGAAATCGGCACCGGCCTGCTCGGCCGCCCGGCACGCGCCGACGATCGCCTCGTCGGTGAGTGCGGCCGATTCGATGATCACCTTGAGCACGGCCCGATCCAGGGTCGCCTCGCGTGCGGTGATGATGTCGGCGAGCACGGCATTGAAATCACCGGCCAGCGCCGCTCCCACGTCGATCACCATGTCGACCTCGGCGGCGCCCTGCTCCACGGCCAGCCGCGCCTCGGCACCCTTCACCAGCGAGTGGTGCTTGCCGGACGGGAAGCCCGCGACAGTGGCCACCACCAGCCCCGGCGCGCGCACCGGCAGCATCGACGGGGAGATGCAGATCGCGTAGACCCCGAGCTTGCGGGCATCCGCGATCAGCGCGTCGACCTCGGCCGGGGTGGCTTCCGGGGCGAGCAGGGTGTGGTCGATCATGTCGGCCACGGCGGCCCGGGTCAGCGGCGCGGAAGTCATTTCCCGAGCATGGCACATCCGCGGCCGCCTCCGGCAGAGAGGGCGTCGACGTATCCGCCGCACATCATTGCGCTCTTCTACCCAAATCCTGGAGACTTAAGCCTGTGCTGATCCGTCGCGAGACCCCAGCGGACGCCGCGGCGATCGCCGCGATCCACCGCGCCGCTTTCGCCCCGCACTACGCGGACGATCCGGCCGTCACCGAACCACCCGAACCCGCCCTCGTCGAGACGCTACGCACCGACGAGTCGTGGATGCCGACCCTGTCGCTGGTCGCGCTCGAATACGACACGGTCGTGGGGCATATCTGTCTCACCAGAGCAGGTATCGGCCCGTTCCCCGTGCTCGCGCTCGGCCCGCTCGGCGTAGACCCGGAGCATCAGAAGTCCGGCGTCGGCTCGGCGCTGGTCCATGCCGCTCTCGGTGCCGCCGACGCCCTCGACGAATCGGTCGTCGGCCTGGTCGGCGACCCCGACTACTACGCCCGCTTCGGTTTCGTCCCCGGCCCGCGCCTGGGCATCGTGCCCGACGAAGCCGAATGGGCGGCGTACTTCCAGGTCCGCCCGCTCACGGCCTACGACTCCGCCGTCACCGGCGAATTCCGTTATCCCGCACCGTTTTACGACCTGTAGATCACTCGAAGACGACCGTGCGCCGACCGTGCACGAGCACCCGGCCTTCGAGGTGCCAGCGCAGCCCGCGCGCGAGCACGACCCGCTCGATGTCACGTCCTTGGCGCACCATGTCGCGCACATCATCGGCGTGATCGACCCGGATCACGTCCTGCTCGATGATGGGCCCCGCGTCCAGCTCGGCGGTGACGTAGTGACAGGTCGCCCCGATCAGCTTCACCCCGCGCGCGTAGGCCTGGTGATAGGGCCGCGCGCCGACGAACGAGGGCAGGAAGCTGTGGTGGATATTGATCGCGCGCCCAGCCCAGTGCTCGCACAGGTCCGCCGGGAGCACCTGCATGAAGCGGGCCAGCACCACCGCGTGTGGATCGTGGGAGTCGACGAGTTCGCGCACCTGCTCGAAGGCCGGACCGCGCTCGGCCGGATCCTTCGGGAACGGCACGTAGTGGAACTTCACCCCGTGCGCCTCGGTCATGCCCGCGAGGTCGGGATGGTTGCCGATCACGGCCTCGATGGTCGCGGGCAGCTCACCGGCCTGCGCGCGGCCGAGCAGGTCGTGCAAGCAGTGCCCGTCCTTACTGACCAGCAGCACCGCCCGCCGCGGCGCACCGGAATCGTGTAGCTGCCAGTCGGTCTCGGGACCGAACTCGGCGGCCACCTCGGCGAAGCGCTCCCGCAGCTCGTCGATCGAGAACGGCACCGTCGAGGCCTTCACGGCCTGCCGGGTGAAGAACCAGCCGATGTCACCGTCGGAGTGGTACCCGGCCTCCACGATCGAGCCGCCGAATTCGGCGATGAACGAGGAGATCCGGGCGATGATGCCCGGCCGGTCCGGGCACCCGAGGCTCAGCACGAACCGGCGGTCGTCCGAGGTCACAGCGGTAGAACTCATCCGCCGATTCTCGCAGGCGGTCAGGCCGAGGCGCGCACGGGCTCACGGACGGCGGCGAGTACCTCGGCCACTTCGGCATTGAACAGGTCATAGCGTTCGACATTGCCGAGGTGCCCGGTCGGCAGCACCTTGAACCCGGCGAGCGTGCCCGCTTCCCGCAGCAGCGCGGCCAGGCGCTCGGCGTGCAGCGCCGGGGTCATGTCGTCGCGGTCGCCCGCGAGCACGGTGGTCGGCACCGAGAAGTTCTTCGCGTCATCGCCGAGGTGCAGCGCCGCGAGCAAGTTCCCGTAGCGCGCACGCGTCATCATCGGGCAGCCACGGACCACCGACAGCCCGTAGTCCAGCTTCTCGCGCGAGGTGTCGAGGGTCATCACCTGACGGGCGAAGATCCAGCGCACCGGCTTGATCGGCGGGAAGACCACCGGGGTGCCCAGGATCATCTTGCCGAGCCAGTCCGGCGTCGGCATCGCGCGCCCACGCAGCAGCCGCAGCGGCTTGTTCAGGCCGGGGACCATGGTCGACACCTCGACCAGCGAGTGCGCGCCGGTATTGGTGAGGATCACCGCGGCGGCCTGTTCGGCGACGCGCTCGGGGTAGCGGCCCGCCCAGGCGATGAGCGTCATCCCGCCCATGCTGTGTCCGGCCAGTACCGCGCGCTGACCCGGCAGCAGGACGGCGTCGAGCACGTCGCACAGGTCGTCGGCGAGCAGATTCGTGCTCGGGCGGGCGTAGCCGTTGGTGCTCTCGCCGTGGCCGCGCTGGTCGTAGGCGACCACGCGGTACTCGCCGGCGAAGGCGTTGATCTGGGCGTTCCAGTATTCGAGCGAGCAGGTCCAGCCGTGGGCGAACACGATGACGGGCGCGTCGACCGGGCCGTAGGCGTGCACTCGCAGGCGTGCTCCGTCGGCGGTGATCACCGGGATCACGTCATGCGGCATCCGCGGCGGATCGAAGGCCGCGATTCCGTGCGACCGGGTCCGCAGGTCGGCCCGGTGGGCCGCGAGGGTGGTCTTGACCACGGTGGACGCCTGATCGACCAGGTTCACCAGAGCCGTCGGCAACTTTGCGCGCATCAGCACACTCCTTTGTGTTACTGATAGATACAGTAACACCGTGTACCACTCACCCGCGAGCCCTCCGGATGGCCGTTACCAGCGCGGGCCGCGCTGCACCTCGTCGACCTTCGGGCGCACGTCGGCCAGGTACACACCGGTCGCGATGATCGCGATGAACGACAGCATCCCCAGCCCACCGATGCCGATCAGCAAGAACACCAGCGCACCGCCGAGAATCGCCAGCCAGATCGGCTTGGTCATCTTGTCGACGGCGGTGAACGCATCCGAACGCTGGCGCACAGCGTGAATGAGCGCGAACACCGTCGCGCCGAAGGCGCCGATCCACAGGACCAGCAGAATCAGCGAGGTCATCCCATTCACCATGTTCACATCCCCATCATACGAACAGCGGCCCCGTACACGCTCGGTGTACGGGGCCGCTGTCAGCGGTGATGCCCGAAGGGGCTTAGACCTTCTTGGGCGCGACCTTCTTGGCCGGAGCGGCCTTCTTGGCGGCCGGAGCCTTCTTCGCGACGGGAGCCTTGGCCGGAGCCGGCTCCTCGGTGGTGACGGCGACGACCTCGGCCTCGACAACAGCCTCGACCTTGTCGGCCACAGCCTCAGCCTCGGCCTTGCTGCGGTTGCCCAGCAGGTCGTTGACCTTGGTCAGGGCGTCCTCGGCGCGAGCGGAGGCATCCTTGTACAGGGTCTCGACGCGACCGATCTGCTCGTCGACGGCCTGGTTGGCACGCAGCCGGTCGACGGTCTCCTCACCGCGAACGGCGAGATCGGCGTAGATGTCGAGCGCCTGGCGGTAGTACTGCTCGGCCAGCTTGCGCAGCTCTTCGGGGGTGAACTTCTCGCGCAGCTCGGCGAGATCCTCCGGCAGCTCCGAGGGCAGGCCGGAGATGCGGTCACGCAGGGTGTCGAACTGAGCAGCCACGTCGGCGGGCACGTTCGCGATGCGCTCGCGGGCCTCTTCGACGCGGGCCTTGGCATCGGTGGCGACAACGCGGCCACGGACGTCGGCGACAACGTCGTTCACGGCGGCGTAGATGGCGTCACCGGCACCGACGGTGGCGAACAGCGGCTTGGTCACAGTGGCGGTCTTCTCGGTCATCAGTCTTCATTCTCCTGGTGTGGCGGAGTGTCAGTTGTCGTGAACGAAACGTCACTGTCTCGTTCGATCCCCCCTGAGCCGGCTTCTTCCCCGTTTTCCCGGCGAAACGACTCATAGATTTCCAGCAACACCTGTTTCTGCCGCTCGGACACCGAAGTGTCGGCCAGCAGGGCGTCACGGACCGGGCTGTGCGGACGCTGTTCCAGAAAACCTGCCCGCACATACAACACCTCCGAGGAAACCCGCAGTGCCTTGGCGATCTGCGCGAGTACTTCGGCGGAGGGATTACGTAATCCGCGTTCGATTTGGCTCAGGTACGGATTACTTACCCCCGCCAGAGCGGCGAGCTGACGCAGGGACACCTGCGCACCTTCGCGCTGTGCCCTGATGAAACCTCCGATATCTTGAGCCGCGTGCGCTACACGACTCTCGGGTTGGTCTGTCATCGCTCACCTTCTGGCGTTGTAAGGCCAATACTAGAACAGGGTGCTAACTATTGCAAGCACTACAGTTAGCACTCGGTCGGCTAACCATCACTCAGTGGAACAGCAGCTGCGAGATCGTGTAGATGGCCAGGCCGGCGAGCGAGCCGACGACCGTGCCGTTGATCCTGATGAACTGCAAATCCCGGCCGACCTGCAACTCGATCTTCCGGCTCGCCTCGTCAGCATCCCAGCGCGCGACCGTGTCGGTCACCAGTGTCGTGATCTCCGCGGAGTAGTTACCGACCAGATAGCGAGCACCGCGGTCGATCCACCCGTCCACTTTGCCACGCATCGCCGGATCGTCACGCAGACGCTCGCCGAGCTGCTGCACATTCTCGGCCACCTTCCGGCGCAACGTGGAATCGGGATCGTCGGCCGACTCCAAGATCAACCGCTTCGCCGCGCGCCAGGTGGCCTCGGCCATTCCGGTAATCTGCTCGCGGCCCATGATCTCGGCCTTTACCTTCTCCGCCTTGGCGATCATCGCGTCGTCGTGTTGCAGGTCCTCGGCGAAATCCTGCAGAAAGCGATCGGCGGCCCGGCGCAATTCATGATCGGGATCGGAGCGCACCTTCCAGGTGAACTCTACGAGTTCCCGATAGATTCGCTCGGAAAGCAAGGTATTGACGAATTTCGGCGCCCATTGCGGCGCATCGCGCACCACGATCCGGTCGATCGTGTCCTGGGAGCCCAGCGCCCACTGATGCGCGCGCTCGGCCAGCAGATCGATCAGCGGCCGCTGCCGGTTGTCGGCGATCATCTCCGAGAGCACCCGGCCCAGCGGCGGCCCCCACAGCGGTTCGGCGATCCGCTTGACGATGGTGTTGTCGATGATCTGCTCGACGTCCTCGTCGCGCAGGGTGTTGACCACCGCGGTCAGGATCGTCGCACTCTCCTGCGCCACCCGGGCCGCGTGCGCCGGATCGGCCATCCACCGACCCACGCGCAGCGAGATCTGCGCCGAGTCCAGGCGCGCCGAGACCACGTCGGGAGCGAGGAAGTTGGTGCCGACGAAGGCGCCGAGGCTCTCGCCGAGCTGGTCCTTCTTCTTACGGATGATCGCGGTGTGCGGGATCGGCAGACCCAACGGGTGCTTGAACAGCGCGGTGACCGCGAACCAATCGGCCAGTGCGCCGACCATGCCCGCCTCCGAGGCCGCGCGAACATAGCCAACCCACTCGCCACCGCCGCCACGCGATTCGAGCCAGCGGCACAGCAGGTAGATCACGCTGGCCGCCACCAGGAAACTGGTCGCCAGGGCCTTCATCTTGAACAGGTCGCGTTTTTTGCCCGCCTCGTCGGTCATCACCGCGAAGCCGGCGGGCTGTGCGGCGGGCTCGGTGCGCGGCGTGAGAACCGCCGTGTTGCCGGGAGATTTCTCCATAGCCACCATTCTGCTGTGCGCGCGGCGAGTGCGCCGCCGTCAACCCCGCGTGGCGTCTCCCACGACACGGCGAACCGCACGGTTTGTCGTACGCGCGCGTAAGCACCGGAGTGTGGTAAATGCCGCAACGTGGGCCAAAGGAGCGCCGCCCCACACCGGCGCGCCTAAGCTGTTGGCTAGAGACGCCAACATCGACCACAAGGGGGCTGTCCTGTCCACCGAAGACCTTGTCGAGATCGGCGAGCAGTCGAGCCGAGCCAGTGTGCGCGGTGGCGGCCAAGCCGACGGCCGCAAACGTCGGTGGCGCCAGCACAAGATCGACCGCCGCGAGGAACTGGTCGACGGCACCCTCAACGCCATCCGCGCACGGGGCAGCCAGGCTGGCATGGACGAGATCGCCACCGAGATCGGCGTGTCCAAGACCGTGCTGTACCGCTACTTCGCGGACAAGAGCGACCTGGTCCACGCCACTATGCAGCGCTTCATCGAAACCACCCTGCTGCCCCGGGTGTACGGCGCGATCAGCCTCGACGCCGACGAATACCAACTCGTGCGCGCCGCGATGACCGAATACGTGGGCACCGTCGACGACGACCCCGAGGTCTACCAGTTCATCATGGGAAATTCCGCGGGCGACAAGTCCTCCCTCGCGGAATTCGAGCGCTTGTTCGCCGAGGTGGTCACCACGGTGCTGGTCGACCGGGCGGGCAGCAAGGGCATGCGCACCGACGGCGCGCTGCTGTGGTCGTACATGCTGGTCGGCGGCATCCAGCTGGCCACGCACTGGTGGACAACCACCGACAAGGCCATGCCACGCCAGGACGTCATCGACTACCTCACGATGATGGCCTGGAGCGCGATCGAGGGCATCGCCAGGGCGGGCGGCTCCACCCAGATCTTCACCACACAGCCACATCCCCTTCCCGATATCCCGACACAGGATCTCTGACCAGCTTTTTCTCGCGTTCGAGGGAGCCGGGCTCGACAATGCCGCGCGGTTGGCTACGCTGAACCGAGTGGGGCGCTGTGGCTTGCGTCACCAGGGGTGGTCGTGTGACGCTGCGCGTCTGCGCCGCTGCGCACGTCGGCACCAACGGAGGTACCTCGATGGCGAAAAACGTGCCGACTTCCCGGCTTGCCCGTGGAACAAAACTGGGGGCGGTCGCGGCGGGTTCGGTCATCCGCTCGAAGAAGACCAGGCTATCGATGCGCGGCCGCTCGGAGGCGGTGCGCGCGCGGATGGCCGAGGAGTCGATGATCCGCACCACCGAACAGGTGGTCATGGTGCTGGGCACCATGAAGGGCGTCGCTATGAAACTGGGCCAGATGATGTCGGTGCTGGATCTGGATCTGGTGCCCGAGAACCATCGTGAGCGGTTCCAGCAGCGCCTCGCCGTGCTGCGCAACGCGGCACCGACGGTGTCGTTCGAGTCCATGCGCGCGGTGATCGAGCAGGATTTCGGCGCCCCGCTGGCGGAGATCTTCGCCGAGTTCGATCCTGAGCCGATCGCCGCCGCCTCGATCGGCCAGGTGTACCGCGCCACCCTGCACGACGGCCGTGCCGTCGCGGTGAAGGTCCAGTACCCCGGTGTCGACGCCGCGGTGCGCGCGGATCTGAAGAACCTCACCATGTTTCGCCGGGTGCTGGCCTCGGCGATGCCGTGGATCACCCCCGCGGTGCTCGACGAGCTGAAACTGAACATGGAGAGCGAGCTCGACTACCAGGCCGAAGCCGCCACGCAGTCCGAGATCGCGCACCTGTATCGCGAGCACCCGT
Organism: Nocardia sp. NPDC059195; assembly: GCF_042754695.1. Classification (NCBI taxonomy): domain Bacteria; kingdom Bacillati; phylum Actinomycetota; class Actinomycetes; order Mycobacteriales; family Nocardiaceae; genus Nocardia; species Nocardia sp. NPDC059195. Next base: position 42,573 of record NZ_JBHZBG010000009.1, read on the forward strand.
TCATCGTGGTGCCGGCCTCGGTGCCCGAGCTGTCGACCACCCGTGTGTTGGTCAGCGAGTTCATCGACGGCGACGGCTTCGACGAGATCCGGAAAATGCCCGCTGCGCTTCGCGATCGGGTCGGCGAGATCATCTACCGGTTCTATGTCGGCTCGCTGTTCAGCTTCAACGAGTTCTGTGGCGACCCGCATCCGGGCAATGTGCTGCTCGCTCGTGACGGCCGGGTCGCCTTCCTCGACTTCGGGCTGTTCAACCGGATGGACCCCAAGCTGGTCGGCTTCGAAATCGAGTGCCTGCGCGCGGCCGCCGAGGATCGCGCCGAAGACCTGCGGCAGTTGATGATCGATCGCGGCGTGATCGATTCGCCGGAGGAGATCGGCGCCGAGGAATGCCTCGAATACGTGCTCGCCGCCTCGGAATGGTGTCTGGTCGACGAGGAACTCACCATCACCCCCGAACTGGCCAGCGGCGCTTTCCTGCTCGCCGTCGACCCGAGGGCCAGCGAGTTCACCGGCATGAAGCAGCAGAACCTGCCGCCCGAACACCTGTTCTCCCGCCGCGCCGACTTCCTCACCTTCGGCATGCTCGGCCAGCTCGACAGCACCAACAACTGGCATTCGATCGCCAGGGAATGGCTCTACGGCGACCAGCCGGTCACCGAACTCGGTCTGGCCCACCGCGATTGGCTCAGCACCCACCCACCCAAACCGGTGAAGAAGACCCGCGCCCGCAAGGCGAGCGCAGCAGCCACCAAGCCCTGATCATCTCTTCTCGAAAGGCGCGCAATGCCGCAGCACCGTGAGTTCGACCTGATCCTGTTCGGCGCAACGGGTTTCGTCGGCAAACTCACCGCCGAATACCTGCTCACCGCGGCCCCGGCCGACGCCAAGATCGCCCTGGCCGGTCGCTCGGCGGGCAAGCTCGCCGCCACCCGCGCCGAGCTGGGCCCGGCTGCCGTGAATTGGGAACTCGTCGTCGCCGATTCCAGTGATCCGGCATCGCTGGCGGCCATGGCCGAGCGCACCAAAGTCGTGGTCACCACGGTCGGCCCGTACCTGCGCTACGGCATGCCGCTGCTGGGCGCGTGCGCCGCGGCGGGCACCCACTACGCCGATCTCACGGGCGAGCCGCTGTTCATCCACGACGCCATCGAGAAGTTCGAGCAGACCGCGGTCGACTCGGGCGCCAAGATCGTGAATTCCTGTGGCTACGACTCGATTCCGTCGGATCTGAGCGTGTACGAGATCTACCGCGCCACCATCGCCGACGACACCGGCGAGCTCGAGGACACCACCCTGGTCGCCTATCTCAAGGGCGGCATGAGCGGCGGCACCATCGATTCCGGGCGCGCCATGATGGAAGACATCGCGGCCGATTCCACGCGCGGCAAGATCCTGGCCCACCCGTATTCGCTGAGCCCGGATCGCAGCATGGAACCCGATGTCGGCCGCCAGTCCGATCAGGCGCTGGCCCGCGCCGACAGCATCGACGCCAGCCTGGACGGCTGGGTCACCACGTTCGTGATGGCCTCGCACAACACCAAGGTCGTGCGCCGCACCAACGGCCTGCTCGGCTGGGCCTACGGCAAGCAGTTCCGCTACCGCGAGGTGATGAACGCGGGCACCTCGGCCGCCGCGCCGCTGGTCGCCGCGGGTATCGCGGGCGGCATCGTGGCCGGCATGGCCTCGGGCGCAGTGCTTTCGAGGGTTTCGCTCGGCCGCAAGCTGCTCGACCGGATCCTGCCCAAGCCCGGCACCGGCCCCGACGAGAAGGCCCGCCGCAGTGGCTGGTTCACCATGAAAACCTTCGCCCGCACCAGCTCGGGCGCCAAGTACCAGGCCACCTTCTCCGGCACCGGCGATCCCGGCTACCAGGCCACCGCGGTACTGCTCGGCCAGAGCGGACTGAGCCTGGCCTTCGACACGCTGCCCGAGCGCGCCGGCGTGCTCACCCCCGCTTCCGCGATGGGCGAGGCGCTCACCGCGCGGCTGCGCGAGGCGGGCATGACCATCGAGGTAGCACGGCAGTGAATCTCGCCCGCAAGACGATGAACGCCCCGGCGCTGGCGGCGGTATACGAGCACGCGTGGCGACCCACGCTGTTCTACCTCGCCAGCGGCCGGACCACCGGCACCGACCGCCGCGACGCGGTCGACACCCTGCGCCTGAGCGGCCCCATGAAGGTGCTCGATGTGGCATGCGGCCCAGGGAATTTCACCCGCTACCTCAGCGAGTACCTGACCAAGGGCGGCTTCGTCACGGGCCTGGACTACTCGGCGCCGATGCTGGCCAAAGCCGCCACCGACAACGCGAGCGCGCGGGTCGGCTACGTCCGCGGCGACGCCCGCACGCTTCCGTTCCCCGACGGAACCTTCGACGCCGTCTGCTGTTTCGGCGCCCTCTACCTGATCCCCGACCCGCTGGTCGCTACCCGCGAGATGATCCGCGTCCTCGCCCCCGGCGGCCGCATCGCGATCAGCACCAGCTACGTCGAGGACAACCTCTTCGGCTCGGCGACCAGCCTGGCCGCCAGCGCGGGCGGCCTACGCCTGTTCGACCGCGACACCTTCCCGAAGCTGTTCGCCCGGGCGGGCCTGACAGAAATAGACCAGCGCGTCCGCCGTTTCATGCAATACGTGGACGCCACTCGCCCACTCTAAGCGGTGTAGCAAATTTGCTACACTCGTAGCATGGCCGCCGTTCCTGCACGTGACCTGCGCAATCACACTGCCGAGGTGCTGCGGCGCGTCGAGGCGGGGGAGGAAATCGAGATCTTGCGGGACAACCGACCCGTGGCGAAACTGATTCCCTTCCCCTCTCGCCGACAGTGGATCCCCGCGACAGAGATTATCGGCGAACTGGTCCACCTCGGCCCGGACACCACAGGGTTGCGTGCCGAACTCCGTGAAACCCTGTCCGACACGACAGATGACCTCCGTTGGTGAGCGAATCGCAGCGGGCGCTGGCCGACACCTCGATCTTCATCGGGCTGGAGGCGCAGCGGTTCGACCGAGCTGCGGTCGCGAACTATGAGTGGGGTGTCTCCGTGGTGACCTTGGGAGAACTGCGGCTAGGTGTGCTGCACGCCAAAGAGCCCGAGTCTGCCTCACGGCGACTGTCGACCTACCAACTCGCACAACGATTCACCCCGATCGGCATCGACGAAAGGGTCGCGGAGTCGTGGGCCTTGCTGGTTTCGAGGCTGCGGGCCGCGGGCCGGAAGGTTCCGATCAACAACAGCTGGATAGCGGCCACCGCGATCACCCATGGCATCCCGATCGTGACCCAGGGCGGCGACTACGACTCGATGCCAGGTTTGCAGGTCATCAAGCTCTGACCCCGTATCGCGCCCACCGTCAGCGCCGCCCTGACCGTTCGCCGGGCAGACCGGCGACGAACGCCTGCCTTGCGGCTGACGACGCCACCGGGGCTCACAAGGGGGAATGCTGTGCGCCGACGGCGGCGGCGGACAAGGGGGCCCGCCCGGTCTGAGCCTGGTACCCGGCTAGACCAGGCTCAGCCAGTAGTCCTGGAACTTCAGGAACACCAGCAGCAGCACCACCGCGTAGAACACCACGACCAGGGTCCAGCGCCATTCGGCGAGGATCCCCATCGCACCACGCGAGCGACCCCACAACTCCTGGGTGATCACCGCGAACAGCACCGGCACCGCCGCCCACACCACCATGCAGTACGGGCACAGCGCGTTGATCCGGTACAGGCTCTGGAAGATCAGCCAGCACAACCCGGCGACACCGAGGACGGTTCCGAGCCACAGCCCGCCCCAGATCCAGCGCGGGAACCCGACGCCGACCACCGACAGGACGCCGAGGGTCACCACCACCGAGAACCCGACGACGCCGATCAGCGGGTTGGGAAAGCCGAAGACCGCGGCCTGGTCGGTCTTCATGATCGACCCACACGACAGCACCGAGTTGATGCTGCACGAGGTGACGTAATTCGGGTCGACGAACAGCTTGAACCGTTCGACGGTGAGCGTGAACGACGCCAGCCAGCCCGCCAGCCCGGCGATCAGCAGCAGCCAGGCCGAGCGGGCGGGGGCGGTGATCACTTGGCCGCGTCAGCGATCACGGAGGCCAGGCCGTTCTCGGTGAAGATCGCGTCGGACTGGTTCAGCTGGCCGTTGATGTACACCGACGGCGTCGACTTCACGCCACTCTGCAGCGTGGTCTGGGTGACCTGCTGGATGTAGTCGTTGTACGGCTTGTCGGTGATGCACGTCGCCACGGCCGGATCGGTGTACCCGGCGCCGACGGCGATCTCGATGAGCTCGTCGTTGCTCAGGCCGGCGCCACCCTCGGCGGGCTGCTTGTCGAACATGGTCTGCAGCCAGCTCTGGTACTTGGTCGTATCGGACTTCGCCACGCAGAACGACGCGTTCGCCGCGCGCGAGGAGTACTGGTTGGTCGAGGCCTTGTCGAGGAAGGAGATGATCTGGTACTCGACGGAGGCGGTGCCGTCGGCGGCGGCCTTGGCCAGCGCCTCACCGTTGGCGGTCTCGAACTGCTTGCAGGCCGGGCACTGCAGGTCAGCGACCACGCGCACCTTGACCTTCGCATCGGGGTTGCCGATCACGACTGTGCCGGTCTCGGTGACCGCCCCGCCCGTCGCGGGCAGCTGCGCCGCCGAAATCGTCGTCGACTCCTCGTCGGAATCGGACTTGTTCACCGCGATACCGATGCCGATGGCCGCCACCAGCGCGACCAGCACCGCAGCGACACCGACCTGGATCGCGATCTTGCGCTTCTTGTCGGCCGCCTCAGCCGCTGCCAGCGGATTCTTGCCCGAGGGCCTCTTGCCCGTGCTCACCGTCGTCACACGCCTTTCGCTCGTTGGCTCCCCACCTCCGAATATCATGCGGGCCGAACCTGAGAGTTTCCGCAAAGCTGGGATTCAGGACTCGTCGAGTCGTTTCAACTGCTCGGCGATATCGAAGTCGGCGGGCGGCCAGTCGAGTTCCAACCTGGCCAGCGCGGCGATCAGCAACTCGGTGACCGCGAGGCGCGCGTACCACTTGTGGTCCGACGGCAGCACGTGCCATGGCGCGTAATCGGTGTTGGTGCGTTCGAGAACGGCCTGGTAGGCCTTCTGATACTCGGGCCAGTAAGCGCGTTCGGTGATGTCGGAGGGGTTGAATTTCCAGTATTTGTCCGGCCGCTCGAGACGTTCGCGCAGCCGCCGCTTCTGCTCGTCGAGTGAGACGAACATGGCGACCTTCACGATGGTGGTGCCCGCGTCGGCGACCTCCTTCTCGAAGGCGTTGATCTGGTCGTAGCGCTGCTCCCACTCCGCCTGCGGCACGAGATCGTGCACCCGCACCACCAGCACGTCCTCGTAGTGGGAGCGGTCGAAGACACCGATCTGACCGTGCGCGGGCAGCTTGTTGCGGATGCGCCACAGGAAGTCGTGCTGCTTCTCCAGTTCGGTCGGCACGCCGAAGGACGCGTGATCGACGCCCTGCGGGTCGACCGAACCGATGACGTGGCGCACGATGCCGCCCTTACCCGCGGTATCCATGCCCTGCAAGATCAGCAGCACGCTGTGCTGTCCGCCGGTGCGACCGTGCGCGAACAGCTTCTCCTGCAAAACCGACAGCACCGTGGCCCGTTCGGCGAGCAGTTCCTTGCCCAGACGCTTGTCGCCGGTGAAACCCGGTGTGCTCGAGGTGTCGAGATCGGCGACGCGCTGACCGTCGGCGCGCAGTGCGATATCGGCCGTTTCGGTCCAGTGTTTCGCCATTTCCCATGCCTACCACTAGTGGGTGGGTTTACCGGGCAAGCTCGACGCAATCGTTGCCTGCCAGCACTGCACGCCCGCCGGGTCGGCGATGTCGGCGCTGTGGACATACACGGGATCTCGGCCCGCGCCGCGCTGGGCGCGGTAGTCGGCGAGCAGGCGGAACGCGATGGCGCCGAGCGGGATGATCGCGGCCAGATTGACCAGCGCCATCACGCCCATGAACACATCGGCCAGGTTCCAGATCAGGCTCACCGAGCCGAGCGCGCCACCGAAGACGGCCACCAGCACCAGGATTCGGAACGCGGTGAGTACCTGTGGACGACTGGTGATGAATTCGATATTGGCGCGACCGTAGTAGAAGTTGCCGATCATCGAGCTGAACGCGAGCAGGAACACCACCGCGGTGAGCACGTGCCCGGCCCAGGTGCCCAGCGAGGCCTGCAGCGCGCTCTGGGTGAGGTCGGCGCTGCGCCGCTCGGACAGGTCCGGGTCGGAGGTGAGAATGATGAACGCGGTGATCGAGCAGATCAGCAGGGTATCGAAGTAGACGCCGAGCGACTGGACCAAACCCTGCTTCACCGGATGCGAGACATCCGCTGCCGCAGCGGCATTGGGCGAGGACCCGAGTCCGGCCTCATTGGAGAACATGCCGCGCCGGATACCTTGCGCGAGCGCGGTACCGATCCCGCCCCCGACCACCTCGCGCAGCCCGAACGCCCCGCCGACGATATCGGCGAGCACCCGCGGCAGGTCGGTGAGGTTGAGCGCCACCACGGCGATGCCGAGCAGCAGATACACGATCGCCATCACCGGAACCAGCACCTCGGTGATATGGCTGATCCGGCGCACCCCGCCGAAGATCACCACCCCGAGCAGCGTGATCAGGCACAGTCCGATCAGCGGGGCGAACCAGTCACCATCGAGCGCCGACAGCGACGCCCGCCCGGTCGCCACGATGGTGTTGGACTGCACCGCGTTGAACACGAACCCGAAGGTCACCGTGATGATCACCGCGAAGGCCATCCCCTGCCATCGCCGGCGCAAGCCGTACTCCATGTAGTAGGCCGGGCCGCCGCGAAAAGTCCCCGGTTCCGTCTCCCGCCGCTTGTAGAGCTGGGCTAGCGTCGATTCCACGAACGCCGACGCGGCTCCGACCGTGGCCATCGCCCACATCCAGAACACCGCCCCCGGCCCACCGACACTGATCGCGGTCGCGACCCCCGCGATATTGCCGGTCCCCACCCGCGCCGCCGCGGAGATACTGAAGGCCCCGAACGCCGACACCGACTTCTTCCCGTCGGCCGCCGTCGGCCCCTTCTCCGCGACCACCCGGAACATCTCGGGCAACATCCGCAGCTGCACCACCCCACTGCGCACGGTGAAGTACAGCCCAGCCACGATGACCAGCGGAATCAGCAGCCAGTTCCAGAACACATCATTGACATCGACGATCACCGAGTTCAAGGTGTCCATCCGGCGAACGCTACCGCCGCCGCACGCCACGACCGGTCAGGCGGCGACCGATGTTGCCGGTTCGATCACCGATCTTTCGAATGCTCTTGCCGGAGCATCCGGATCAGCTTGTGGAGGTGCGCAGGTTCTTGGATGCAACCCCGGACACCGCCGAAGTGACCATCCTGCGTTCAGCAGCGGGCGAGGTGGTGGCTTTACCTGCTGAGGTTTTCGAGGGGCTCCGCTTGGTCGCGCTCGCATTGTCCGAAGGGAAGGCGGTCACGGTCGCGCCGCTGCACACCACGCTGACAACCCAGGAAGCCGCCGAGCTCCTCGGGATGAGCAGACCCACATTCGTCAAGCTCTTGAACTCGGGCAGCATTCCGTTCACCCGACCAGGCCGACACCGTCGCGTCCGCCTCGCGGACGTGCTGTCCTTTCGCGAGCACCGGCGTACCGAACGTGCCGCTGGATTATCAGAACTGACCAGGATCTCCGAGGATCTGGATCTCTACAACGACACCCCTGCGGAGCCGTTGAAACGAGAGGACTGATGCAGCGAGTCTTACTCGATACCTGCGTTTTGTACTGGTAGATCGGATGGAGAACCACCCCAAAGATCGGCACGTGCTGGCGGCGGCGCTGCAAGGCAACGCAGATGTGCTGCTGACATTCAACCTCGAGGACTTCGAGGTCAGACCTATCGGCGACGGGTTCCCGGAGCTACTGCACCCGGACGCCTTTCTGCTGGATGTCTTGGATCTGGCACCCGGCCGAGTGATCAGGTTGCTCGACAGACAGGTTGCCGAGCACAAACGTCCACCGAAGCACATTCAAGGTCTACTCGACGTGCTCGACCGCTCCGGAGTTCCGGGCTTCGATGCCGAGGTGCGGCGCCACCTCGACTAACACCCTGGCGACTCAGTGGCTGAGGGCCGCCACGGCGAACATTGCGGCTACGCCGAAGGTCGAACGCGACCACGCCGAACATCACCCCCGCGGCCAACCGAAAACCAGGTGTTTGCGGTCGCCGATCCGCATGGCGACGAAACCGCCGAACAGCGTCGACAACACCGACACCAGGGACAACAGGATCGCCACGAGGTGCCTATTCGTCGGTGGATGCGGCTTCGGACTCGGCTTTCTTGCGCTTCTTTTTCTTCGGTGCCGACGAGTCGGCCTCTTCGGTGACTTCGTAGCGCCGCACATACGCGCCCGCGAATCCTTGCAGCGTGGCGGTGACAGGAATCGCGAGTAGGGCGCCGGTGGGCCCGAGTAACGCGGCGCCCGCGATCACCGCCCCGAAGGCCACCGCCGGATGCATGTCCAGGGTGGTCGCGGTGATGCGCGGTTGCAGAACGTAGTTCTCGAACTGCTGATAGGCGACGATGAACAGCAGGATCCACAGGGCGGTGATCGGGTCGTGCACCAGCGCGACCAGCACCGGGAGCGCACCGGCCATATACGTGCCGACGGTCGGGATGAACTGGGAGACAACGCCGACCCACAGCGCCAAGGCGAACGCCGAGGGTACATCGAGCACCCGCAGCGCGACATAGTGCGCGATCGCCGAGCACAGGGCGAGCAGGGCTCGCGAATAGATGTAGCCGCCGGTCTTCTCGACCGCGATATCCCAGGCCCGCAACACATGTTTCTGCTTCTTCGGCGGCAGCAGCGAACACACCCAGGTGCGGAAGCGTGGTCCGTCGGCCGCGAAGTAGAACGTGAACAGCAGCACTCCGAGCAGCTGGAACAGCGCGCCGATCGCGACCGTGCCGATGCCCCAGACGTTGCCGGCCAGGCCGACCAGATACTTCTCGATCGTGGAACTCCACTCCGAGGCGTACTTGGTCAGGTCGTCGCCCGAAACATCTTGGTGGAAGGTCGAATTGACCCAGTCGACCAGGTCCTGGACGTAATCGGGGGCGTTCGTCACCAGCATGGTCACCTGGTTGACCAGCAGCGCGCCCAGCGTCCACACGAACGCGACGATCACCACCAGCACCACCAGGAACACCGCACCGGTGCCCGCCCCGCGCCGAACACCGCGCGCGGCAAGCCAATTCACGGCGGGTTCGATCGCGAACGCCAGGAATATCGACACCAGCAGCACGGTCAGCAAGCCCTGCATCTTGGCGAGCACCCAGAACGCCGCGATCAACCCGGCTACCGCGAGCACGGCGTACAGCAACGCCCGCGGCAGCCAGCGCGGCGGTGTTCGCACCGACCAGAAGGCAGGCAGGGCACTCACGGCGGCGGGTTCAGCGGATTCGTCCTCGGCAACCACGAATCTCACGGTACCGAGGACGAGCGCCCGCGGCCCGTCGGCGCGCGTGCCGCGGACCCGCCTCGACTACACCGTGGCGGTGTCGATCACGAACCGGTACTGGACATCGCTGGCGACCACGCGGTCGTACGCGGAGTCGATCTCATCGGCGGAGATCAGTTCGATCTCGGCGCCGATCCCGTGCGAGGCACAGAAGTTCAGCATCTCCTGGGTCTGCGCGACACCGCCGATCATCGAACCGGCCAGTGACCGGCGGAAGCCGGCGAGGTGGCGCCCGGTGACGCTCATCGGGTTCTCCGGCAGGCCGAGGATGACGAGTGTGCCGTCGAGGGCGAGCAAGCGCAGGTAGTTGTCGATGGGCAGGTCGGCCGACACCGTGTTGATGATCAGGTCGAACTGACCGCGCAGCTGACGGAAGGTTTCCTTGTCGCTGGTGGCGTAGTAGTGGTCGGCTCCCATGCGCAGGCCGTCGTCGCGCTTGCGCAGCGACTGGCTCAGCACCGTGACCTCCGCGCCGAGCGCCGCGGCGATCTTCACCCCGACATGCCCGAGCCCGCCCATCCCGATGATCGCGACCTTCTTGCCCGGTCCCGCGTTCCAGTGCTTCAGCGGCGAATACAGCGTGATGCCCGCGCACAGCAGCGGCGCGGCGACATCGAGGCCGATACCTTCGGGAATCGCGACGACGAAGCTCTCGTCGACCACGATCTGCGTGGAGTAGCCACCCATCGTGTACCCGCCCGGCTGCGCGGATTCGGGGACGGGCGAGTTATAGGTCCAGGTGGAGCCATTGGTGCAGTACTGCTCCTCGCCCGCCAGACACGGCACGCACTTACCGCACGAGTTCACCAGGCAGCCGACGCCGACCCGGTCACCGATCTGGTACTTGCGCACCGACGAGCCGACCGCGGCCACGATGCCCGCGATCTCGTGGCCGGGCACGCACGGATACTGCGCACCGCCCCACTCGTCGCGCGCGGTGTGGATATCGGAGTGGCAGATACCGGCGTACTTGATGTCGATCAGGACATCGTCGGGACCGACTTCGCGACGTTCGATCGTGACCTTTTCGAAGGCCCCGTCGGGAGAGGGCTTGGCGTAGGCGGCAGCGGTGCTCATGGGTACATGCCTACAGTCGCATGCGTGCTTTGCCAAGTAGACCGTACCGACGGCGGTGTCTCGAGCCCGACCCGGCGAGTCGAGCCTCGTACCGCGTCCTTATCGAGACCGGGGGACCCGGAAAACGGGTCACAATGGACTGGTCGGCTCGCGAGAGAGGACATGTGCTGTGAAGCGTGTCGGACGAGTGCTGGTGACGATGCTGGTTGCGCTGCTCGGGGTCTGCGCCTTTCTCGGGTATCGCGGGGAGTTCGCCCTGGTCGAGCCGGAGTTCGTGGCGCAAGCGCAGGCGCCGGTGCCGGTGCCGCTCGACCCCGTGCTGGTCGCCGGGCAGGTGGAATCGGTACTGGTCAATATCGATGTCGACGCGGCCGGTTTCGGCGTCGGAGCGGCCGGGTCGGGGATCGTGCTCACCGCCGACGGGCAGATTCTGACCAGCCATCACGTGATCAAAGGGGCCGAGGCGCTGAGCGTCACCGATATCGCCAACGGGTTCGTCTACGAGGCGACCGTGCTCGGCTACGACTCGGGCGCCGATATCGCGCTGTTGTCGTTGGGTGGGGCAACAGGACTGCCGACCGCGCGGCTCGGCAGCTCCGCCGACCTGCGGATCAGCCAGGATGTGCTGGCTATCGGCGACGCGGGCGGCGACGGCGGCCTGCCCACCTCGGTCGCCGGTCCGATCACCGATCTGGACGCGACGATCGTCGCCATGAACTCCGCCGACCTGACCCGCAAAGCGCTCAACGGGATGGTGGAGATCGCCGCGCCGGTGATGGGCGGGCAGTCCGGCGGCGCGCTGGCCGACGCGTCGGGGGCGGTGGTCGGGGTGATCACGGCGGCGTCGGGCGAGGCCTCGAGGGCCGAGGGCAAACCGGCCAACGGGTACGCGGTCCCGATCGACACCGCCATGCGGATCGTGGCCCAGATCCGTTCGGGGACGCCGACCGAAACCGTCCATATCGGCCCGACCGCCACCCTCGGCGTGCAGGTCATCGATGCCAGACCGGCCGGTGCGCAGGTGAGTTGGGCCTTCTACGGCCAGCCCGCGCGCGAGGCCGGGATCAGCATCGGGGATGTGATCACCGCGGTCGACGGCGTCTCGATCACCACCGCGAAGGCCCTCAGCGCGGCCATCAACGTCCGCAAGCCCGCCGATCCGGTCCGACTCGATGTCACCTCGCCGGACGGCGCGACCCGGACCGTCGAGGTGGCGCTGGCCAAGGGAACACCCAACTAGCCGATCCGACGCGCTCGACCATCGAACCAGCACGCAGCGATCTCACCCGCTCCGGGCGATGTGCGCCGATCGTGCATCGGCGGATGCTGGTGTCGCGCGGTCCGACAACGGTCGCGCGCGATGCGGACGCCAGGACGAGGAGCGCACATGCCGGATCAGACCGTCCCCGAATTGACCGCCCATGCCTATCTGTACGGATTCCCCCTGGTCTTCAACCTCGATTCGATCGAGCGATTGCACCGCGAAGGCATCGGTGAGATCCCCGCGACGCCGTTCAACGACTTCGCCCATGCCCGCACGCTCGCCGACGCCTCGGCGACCTTCGTCTCGATCAACAATGACACCCTGTACTCGGTCGCCCTGATCGACCTTTCAGTCGGTCCAGTGACCTTCCACGTGCCGGACGCCGGCGATCGGTACTACGTCATGCAGTTCATCGACGCCTGGACCGACAACTTCGCCTACGTCGGCACCAGGGCCACCGGAAACCGCGTGGGCGACTACCTCCTCGTACCGCCGGGCTGGACCGGTACCGCCCCCGACGACACAACGGTTATCCATTTCCCCACCACTATCGGCGTGATCGCCGGTCGATGGGCCTGCGCCGGCGAGGACGACCTCCCCGCCGTGCACGCCTTGCAGGACGCGCTGACCTTGACAGCCGCCGACCGAGCCGCGCAGCCGACGGGACTTCCGTCGCCGGATCCGACGGTCGCCCCGGACCTGATGTTCCTCGAGAAGGTCCGCGTCTGGTCGCAGGCCTTTCCGCCCGCGAAGCGCGATCTCGCGCTCCAGGAATCGTTCGCGCAGATCGGCCTGACGACAGCGGGCGCCTCGCCCTACCTCACCCTCGACCCGGACCGAGCATCCGCGCTGCGCGCCGGACTGGGCGAGGGCCAGGAAGAACTGGGCAACGTGATAAAGAGCGGGGCGGGCGCCGGGGACAACGGCTGGCAGCTCACACTGCACCTGTTCGACTACAACATCGACTTCTTCGAGGTCGGCACGCGCGACGACGAGAACTTCAAGATCACCGACCCGACCCAGCGGATCATCGCTCGCGCCGTAGCCGCCAAGGCCGGACTCTGGGGCAACCACGCCTACGAGGCCGCCTACGCGATGATCTACACCGACAGCACCGGCCGGCAGTTGACCGGCGCGAACACCTACACCCTGCGCCTTGACCCCACCCCGCCGGTCAACGCCTTCTGGTCGGTCACCATGTACACGACCCCCGACTTCTACCTGTGCGCCAACCCGATCGACCGCTACTCGATCGGCGACCGCACCCCCGGCCTCGTCTACGACGACAACGGCGCCCTCACGATCACCATCAGCCACACCGAGCCCGCCGACCCCAAGGCCCGCGCGAACTGGCTTCCCGCCCCGGCCGGGGACTTCCGCCCCTGTCTGCGCATGTACGAGCCACAACCCCCAATCCTCGACCAGACCTACGCCCTCCCCCCGATCGCCAGAACCTGACCTATTCCTCGTCCTGCCTTGCCCGTTGGAGCACCTCGGCTTCGGTCGGTGGGCTGGCGGGGTGGTAGCTCAGGCACAGTGGGGTGGTGAGTTTTCGGAACGCCCGGCCCTCGGTAGCTCCGTAGAACTGGCCGGTTCTCAGACGGCCGATGTCGTCCAGGTTCCCACCCCAGCTGGCGGCGATGCTCTTGGCTGTTTGGATCTGGACCGCTGTGCCCAGCTTGCCGAAGAACTGGATCGCTGTGTTGCCGACGACCCTGCTGTCCAGCCCTTTTGGTGCCTGCGTGGCGTAGGCGATACCCAGTCCGTACTTTCTTGCCTGCGCCGCGAGCATCAGCGTGCTGGCGGAGGCCGGAGTGTGCTTGCCCGAGGGCGCGAGCATCTGTGCTTCGTCGAGTACGAGCAGCGCGCCGAGTGGCCGGTCGCCCGCCGGGTTGGTCTTGAAGTAGGTGAACAGGGCCACCTGTAGCTGGCTGACGAAAGTGGCGCGTTGGTCGGGGTCGGGTAGTCCGACGCAACTGACCACCGAGACTCGAGCCTTCTTGCCAGGTGCGGGGGTCAGCAGAACGCCGGGGTCGAGGGGTTCTCCGTCGCCACCGAACAGGGGGTCGTTGATCATGGAAACCGTGAGACCGTCCGCCATTTCGGCGGCGAGGTCCGCGGCGTTGCGCACGCGACTCACACCGTCGGGGAGGTCGGCGAGCAGGTCGATGAGGCCCGTCAGTTTCGTCTGTCCCGACCTGGCGAAATGGGTGAGCGTCTGCAACAGCACCGCGCGCGCCTTTTCCGACTTCGTCCGTGCGATGCCGGACCGCGTCAGCAGATCACCGGCGGCCACTTCCACTGCGGTCCGCAGTTCATCCGGGTCGTCGAGCACCGCCGCGAAATCCGGGAGCGGGTTCAGGATGAGGGGTCGCCCGGCCTGTCGACGCGGAGTCCACACGACCACATCGGTCTCGGCCAGGTACCGTGCGGCCTTCTCGGCATCGCCCGGCTGCCACGCCGACGGCGCTTCCTGCCACGCATCACCGAGCCGGGAAAGGTCGTTGTTCACGTCGAGGACGATCACCGAAACCCCGTGCAGTGCTACTTCTTCCACTAGCCGGCGGAGCAGCACTGTTTTGCCTGAGCCGCTGCTCGCGAACAGAACGAGATGCTTACGCAACAATTCCAGCGGAATGACGAATTCGCTGTTGTCGGCGAGCCCACGACCGAGCGTGACCGTCGGCCCAGAGGATTCGACCACCGCTGGGTTGACGGGCTCGACCCCGGAGTGACCATTGGCGTTGATCTCGTTCGAATCCGGCTGCACAACAGCGGATTCGGGAAGACTGCCGAACACCCGGCGGAACAACTGAGTCTTTCCAGCGGGCGCGCGCTCCACAAGCCAAGCGTCGAGTCCCGGCTTCGCCTCGGCGAGCATGTGCTGTAGCGCGGTGAATGTCCGGAGATCGTCCTGGGAAATGGGCAGCGTGCTTCCATCCGCCGACGCCAGATCATCCAGCATCGCGGCGGTTTTGGGCCCCTTCGAGAAGGGGATGTTGCGCAGAATCGTCAGATGCCGGTTGCCGTCGGACTCCTCGATGCCGGATTCGATGACCGCCGAGCGCATCCGGGACTGCACAGCCAGGTGGTGGGTGTGCCCGATCGCCCGGAAACTCCAGTGTTCCTGCTCTTCGAGGATGGGGTCGACCGTGCGGAGCAGGCGTGCGTGCAGCGCCCGCCCGGTGGCGGTCGCCGAGTCGATGCTCAGGTCGTCGCGATCGCGTTGCTCGAGGACGAAACACTGCAGGGCAGCCTTGAGCAGGGCAGCCATGATTTCGTCTTCTTCGGCCGGGTCGAGCGGCATGGTGGAATCGGCGGCTTCGCGTAGTTCGGCGAAGCGGTTGTCGAAACCACTCAGGTCCACCTGCGGCACCGGCACATTCGCCTCAGCACCGGCCCCGATAGCGGCGAAGTCGGCGAGTTCCCGAATCTGGCCTCGCTCCAGGCAATTCCGCACGTGCTCGGCGACGAGTTGCAGCAACCTGCGCGGCGTGTAGCGGGTCACGTCGGCCGCTTCGAAGGCGCGCGCGGCGATCGGCCAGGTCGGGTACGGCGGCGTGAAGTCGACCTCGTCGTACTGAACCGCCAGATGACCCGCGACAACCGCCGCCGCCACCGGGGCGCCGGGAAGCGCGGTGGCCAAGAACCGCTCGGCGAATCGGTCGGCGGATGAGGACAGCCCTTGCGTTTTCAGATAATCCCAGGTGGTGGGGATGCACGCGGCGATGATGATCGTGCGCACCGTCTCCTCCCGCAGCTTCATCAAGCTGTCCGCGAGGTTCGCCGCCTTCGCCCCACCCCTGTTGGCGGAATCGGCCATGACGGCATCGATCTGATCGAGCGCGATCACCACCGGCCCCGCCGCGCCGAACAACCTGATCAGATCCTGAAAGATCAACTGCGCATTGCTGTTTCCGCGCCGGAATCCCCACTCCCTGGCGACATCCTGATCGATCGGGTCACGCAGAATGAGAACGCTGTCGCCCACATCGCGCAGGGGACCGCCCGCGCGGAACAGCACCAGGGCCCGCAGTGTGTCTTGGCACTGGTAGGCCAATTGTGGTTCCGGAATGGACAAGTCGGCCAGAAACTGTTCGACGTCCTCGGGCTTGGGCCGCATCGGGCCGGCGATCCGCGCGGTGCGCTCGCGGTCGTAGCCGGCCCGCTCGGCGAGCGCGACCAGCATCCGGCGCAACTGCCCACCGTCGGCGTCGATCAACCGGTTCATCACCCCGTGAACGGCTCCGTCCCAGAACGATTCACCGTCGATCAGCTTCGGCATGAAGAAGAATCCACCGTGGTCCTGGACGTACTGCCGAATCCAGCCGAGCAAGTGCGTCTTCCCGACCCCGGGATCGCCGTTGAGAATGAACCCGGTCGGCGACATGTCCGGCCGATCCTTCGCCAGACCGATCGCCCTGGCGATCTCCGCCGACGCCTCGCGATGCAGCTCCACGACGTGATAACTCTGCGGCCGCCAGATCGAATCCGGGCCGAGTGCGGTGCTGAACTGCACCCGCGCGAGCGCGCGATATTCCAGCTCGTTCACCGCACCGCCTCAACGGTCAGCAGATGACGGGCAGTGCCGCCCAGCACGATCGCCGCCGCGTGATCGTCGTCGGTCAACGTCTTGCGGTCGGCCTCCGCCCGCACGTGCACACCGTCGCGATCGGCGAGCCGCACCATCGCGTCCGAGAAATCGGCGGGCGGGATGTGCGGCAACCTATTACGCAGTTCGGAGAGCCGGACCTGGTCCGGCTTGCCCTTGGTGAGCTCGGTGTATTTGCGGATGATCTGGCCTGCCACATCGGGTACGAAGACATCGGTGAGCAGTTGTCCGGTGGTCTCGAGATGCCGGTGGAGCCCGGCCAGCACCGCGTACAGGGCGCCCCCGAAGGAACCGGATTTCTCCGGGCGCGGGCGCGCGAGCTCCTCGGTGCACCACCGCGCACCCTGCTCGGTGAGTTCGTGCACGAGCGCACGACCGACCTTGACGCTGTCGACCAGCCCCAGCTTGTTGAGCCGCAGCCGGGGTTTGCCATCGAGTGTCACCCCGGCCACCGCGAACAGCTCGGCGTTGGTGAGTTCGCGTGCCTCTGCCAGCAGCGTCAGCAGCACTGCGAGTTCTCGTGGGCTCATCTGATCCGACAATGTTCGATCCGTTCTCTCACGATCCGTCGCCTTCGATGACGGTGAATCCGTTTTCGGAAACTTGCAGGTCACGTCTACCGTCGAAGGTTCCGGTAGCGCGAACGCTGGCTCCAGAGCTATGTGCCGCAATGGCTTTCGCGTACTCGTCGGCGGTGCGCAGCCGCACCGTGACGCGTCGTCGCCGTCCGGTGCTCGTCTCGTCGACAACGAGCACACCCCGCACGATCGCCTTCGGTCCGCCGTCGTTGTCCAGCCCGACGACGACCCCTTCGACCACTGCGGGCGACTCGGGTCCGGCCAGCACTTCTTGCCGGTCGGTCGGCAGCGGCGCCGAAGCCACCGCCTGGTCGAACAGGCCCGGCAACCGGGCAACCGTGGTGCTGGAGAACTCGACCGCCACATCAGGCCGCGGCACCTGGCGTGACCAGCGGAAGCTCAACTCGAATTGCCTCGGGTCGCGTTCCGCCGACCCGAGCGCGCTGAACAATTCGACGGTTTCGTACCGGATCTCATGCGCGATTCCGAACCGCTCTCCCTGTGCCGCGCCACGCACCGTGGCCGCGATATCGAGCATCCGAATCGCCGAGCCGCGCCCCAGCCGCGAGCCAGGGCCCGCGAGGAACACATCGAATCCGAAGACGTCGCGACGCGGTAGCAGCGTTGTGTCGTCGAGCAACTCGGCGACCGCACGCTCTCGCATCGACGACATCCTGATCTCGCTGCCCGCCACCTGGTATGCGCAGGTGACGAGCAACGAACGCAGGGCCGCCAGCGCGGTTGTTCCGGCCTCGAGCGAAACCTCACCGTCGCCCGCGCGATACCCGACGATATCGACGCCACCGGAAACGATGTCGCGCACAACGACTTCCGTCGACCGCTGCTCGGAATCGGCGACACACCGCACCAGCGCCCGCATACGTGCGGTGAGGTCGACGACCTCGCCGTCGGGCACCAGCACGTCGAACTCGCCGTGTGACCAGATCCGGCCATTGCGCCACTGCACCTGGGGCGTCCAGCCCTGGGCCTGGAGATACCCGATGACCTCATCGAGCCGGGGCGCGGCGACCATCGGCCCTACCTCGGCGATCCGGCGACGAGCGCGGCGAGTGCCTCGACATCGAGCACATTGCTCACCGGAATCGGCACCGACACCTTGCGCTTGGAGTTGTCGACAGCGAAGCGAACCCGGTCACGCAGTGAGAGGAAGTATCCCGCGTGACGAAGCATCAGCCCGCCGGTGACCGAGTCGGTGAACAGGTCGGCCACAACGGGCACGTGAACGGCGAAAAGGTAACGCGGAACGGCGAAATCGGTGCCGGCGAGCTGGTTGAACTGGGTGTGGCTGAGCCCGCCGAAGATGAGCTGTCCCTGCCGGTACTTCGGCCGCGACACGGTCTTGATCTGCACTTCGATCTGCGGGGAGAAGCCGAATCTGGTCCGCCCCGGCTGCTTGATCGTCAGGTCGACTCCGTCGACATCGAGATCATCGGTCGACCAGATGAGGCCGGCCGCCGAGGCGAGCACCCGGATGTAATCGTGCCCGAACTTCCCTTGATGGTGATGCGGATCGAGCACCGCGTCCCCCTCCCGACCCGACGGTACCGCCGCGAACTGTAGTCGCTGGCACCGAGATCCGCCGGGGTTCAGGCATTCTCATGTTTGAACCATGCCCACGCTGGGTAAAGGATCAGCCGACAACAAAGGGGCGCACCGAAAATCGGTGCGCCCCTTCGGCTTGTTCGCCTACTCCGCTGTCGCGGCCGCCTCCTGCGCGGCCAGCGCCCGCCGGCGAACCCGGCGAGCCGCTGCCACCATGTTCCGCAACGACGGCTCCAACTGCCAGTAGTGGCGCGTCTTGAGGCCGCCGTCGGGATTGGCCCACAACCGTTGCGGGGTCACTGCGTTCGCGGCCTGTGTGAGCAGCTCGTCGAACTCGTCGATGTCGGGGATGCGGGCCGAGCGGCTCTCGTACACGCCGGGGCCGACACCGTGGGTGAGGCCGTGGCCGGTGGAGAGGTCCTCGGTGAGCGCCTCGATGACCCATTCGATCGAGCGGGTGGCCACGATCGCGGTGACGTCGGCGTCGAGCTGGTCGATCGCGTCGACCACCTCGGTGCGACCGGAATAGCCGATGTGCGTGTGGATCTGGGTATCTGAGCGCACGCCTGAGGTGGCCAGCTTGAACGCGCCGACCGCCCAGCGCAGGTACTCCTCGCGTCCGCGCGGGCGGGCGGGGAGCAGCTCACGGATGGCGGGTTCGTCGACCTGGATGATCGCGATTCCGGCCTTCTCCAGGTCGACCACTTCGTCCCGAATGGCAAGCGCCACTTGGTCGGCGGTCTCGTAGAGCGGCTGATCCTGGCGAACGAACGAGCGCGCCAGCATCGTGACCGGCCCGGTGACCATGCCCTTGACCGGCTTGTCGGTCAGCGACTGCGCGTAGGTGGTCCACTCCACCGACATCGGCGCGGGCCGCGCCACATCGCCGTAGACGATCGGCGGCCGCACACAGCGCGAGCCGTACACCTGCACCCAGCCGAAACGGGTGGTGGCGAAACCGTCGAGCTGCTCGGCGAAGAACTGGATCATGTCGTTGCGCTCGTGCTCACCGTGCACGAAAACATCGAGGCCGATGTCTTCCTGCAGGCGGATCGTCGCCTCGATCTCGGCCTCGACCAGCTTGCGGTAGTCGTCGTCGGACAGCCGCCCCGAGGCCACCTCGTGGCGGGCCTGGCGCAGTTTGCCGCTCTGCGGGAACGAGCCGAGCGTGGTCGCGGGCACCAGCGGCAGGTTCAACCGCTCCTGCTGCGCGGCCGCGCGCACGTCGTAGGGCGCGCGTTCGCGCATCTCGGGGGTCACCGCGTACACCCGCTGGCGCACCGCGTGCTTCTGCTTGAAATGCACCTCGGTCGGCCGCTTGCGCCAGTTCTCCGACGGGCCCTCGGTGAGCGCCTTGGCGAGCGAGACGACCTCGCCCACCTTCTGTTTCGCGAAGGCGAGCCGATCGGCGACATTGCCTTCGATGTCGTACTCGGCGAGCACGTCGTAGGGCACGTGCAGCAGCGTGGTGCCGGTGGACACCACCAGATCCGGGCACACCTCGGCGATCGCGTTGAGGTAGTTGAGCGTGACGACCCGGTCGGCCCGCCACACATTGGTGCCGCTGATGACACCCGCGTAGATCCGCTTGCGCTTGATCCCGGGGATCTCGGCCAGTTCCTCCGCCGTCATCCGGTACGAGGCCAGATCCAGGCCGATCGCCTCGACATTGCTCGCGGCCAGAATCCGCAGCGCCTCACCGAAGTCGCCGTATTGCCCGGTGACCAGGATGCGCGGCCGCAGCGGCGCCTTCGCCAGCCGGTGGTAGGCCTTCTCGAACGCGGCCAGCTCGGCGGGCGTGCGCTCAGCGGTGAAGCAGGGTTCGTCGAGCTGCACGCAGGTCGACCCGCGCTTGGCGAGGATCTCGAACAGCTCTTCGTAGAACGGCAGCAGCTGATCGAGCAGGCTCAACGTGTCGAACTCGGTCTCGCCCGGCACATGCCCGGCCTTCGACAGCAGCAGCAGCGACACCGGGCCGAGCACCACCGGACGCAGCTCGATCCCGCGCGCGGCCGCCCGGTCCCACTCGTCGAGCAGGGCCTCTGGGTGCAGCGAGAACGTGGTGTCGGCGTCGAGTTCGGGCTGACGGTAGTGGTAGTTGGTGCCGAAGAAACGCACCAGCTCGAGCGGCGGGGTGTTCGGATTGCCGCGCGCCATCAGGAAGTAGAAGTCGAGCGGGTCGAGCCCGTCTTCGAACTCCTTGAATCGCGAGGGCACCGCGCCGAACAGCAGCGCGTTGTCGAGGATGTGATCGTAGAAGGAGAACGTGTTGCCCGGCACCTGCGTGAGTCCGGTCGCGGCCAGCTCGTTGAACTGACGCTCCTGGATATCGCGGCCTACCGCGCGCAGTTCCTCGCGTTCCATCGATCCGCGCCAGTAGGCCTCGAGCGCACGCTTGAGCTCTCGATGCGGACCGATCCTCGGGTATCCGAGAACGCTCGACCCGAATCCATCGGTGACGTTGACCATGACCGCCGATACTCCCTTTCGATCACACGCTGCGCTCGAGACCTAGCACCGGCCACGCGAGCGCGTCCGGCAACAGCAGCTTAAGCCGCAATAACGCCCCCGCGCCGCTCCCCCCGCAAACCCCGAGCACCTGAGCGCCTCTTGTAAGTCTTTTTAGGGGCCCGCCCTGATCTGGACTGACCGGAGGGTGCGACGAAGGAGTACCCGGAGGGAGGGAAGATCAGGGGCCCGAAGGGCCCCGCTCGAGCGCGCCAGCGCTCCAATAAACACAGCCACCAAACGACCCCGAGCGGGTGGTCCTGATGCGTCCCTACCGAACAGCCCGCATCCGGGCTGTCCAGTCCCTTACTTCCCGTACTGGTAGAACCCGGCTCCGGTCTTCTTACCGAGCAGCCCGGCCTCCACCATGCGCATCAGCAGCGGCGGGGCCGAGTAGAGCGGCTCCTTGAACTCGGAGTACATCGAGTCCGCGATCGACTTGACGGTGTCGAGCCCGACGAGGTCGGTCAGCGCCAGCGGGCCCATCGGGTGGGCACAGCCGAGCACCATCGCCTTGTCGACGTCGTCCTTGGTGGCGAAGCCCGACTCGACCATCCGGATGGCCGAGAGCAGGTACGGCACCAGCAGCGCGTTGACGACGAAACCGGAGCGGTCCGCCGATCGCACGATCTGCTTGCCGAGGATCTCGGCGGCGAACTGCTCGGCGCGCTTGGCGACCGGCTCGCTGGTCTTGAGCGTGGTGACCAGCTCGACCAGCGGCAGCACCGGCACCGGGTTGAAGAAGTGCAGACCGACCACGCGCTCAGGGTTCGCGGTGGCGACGGCGATCTTCATGATCGGGATGGAGGAGGTGTTGGAGGCGAGCACGGCGTTCGGGTCGGTGACGACCTTGTCCAGCTCGGCGAAGATGGCCGTCTTGACCTCTTCGTTCTCGACAACGGCCTCGACCACCAGCTGACGGTCGGCGAAGTCGCTGAGATCGGAGGTGAAGCGCAGCCGCCAGGCCGCCTGCTCCCGCTCGCGCTCGGTGATCTTGCCGCTGCTCACGCCACGGTCCAGCGAACGCAGGATCCGTGCGCGGCCCGCAGCGGCGAGTTCACGCGTGGTCTCGTAGACGAGGACGTCGACGTGCGCGCGTGCGCACACTTCGGCGATACCAGCGCCCATCTGTCCCGCGCCGATGATTCCGACGCGCTGAATCTTCTCGCTGCTGCTCACGTCCCGCTCCTGCTGTGTGTCTGGCTGTGGGGTGGCTGGGGAGGTCATAGCGACCAAAGTATAGGGATGCCCTCCCACGCCAGGGCTGTATGGCGTGGGAGGGCGTACACCCCTACCGGAGTAGAGGAAAGTAGCTGCTACTCAAAGCAACCCGAGGGGGATCAGTGGAACTGACCCTCTTCGGTGGAGCCCTTCAGAGCGGCGGTCGACGTGTTGGGGTCGACGGTGGTGGCGATGGTGTCGAAGTAGCCGGCACCGACCTCACGCTGGTGCTTGATGGCGGTGAAGCCACGCTCGGCAGCAGCCTTGAACTCGCGCTCCTGCAGGTCGACGAACGCGGTCATGCCCTCGCGAGCGTAGCCGTGCGCCAGGTCGAACATGCCGTAGTTGAGCGAGTGGAAGCCCGCCAGGGTGATGAACTGGAACTTGAAGCCCATCGCGCCGAGCTCACGCTGGAACTTCGCGATGGTCGCGTCGTCCAGGTGCGCCTTCCAGTTGAACGAAGGCGAGCAGTTGTAGGCCAGCAGCTGGTCCGGGAACTCGCTGCGAACCGACTCGGCGAACTTGCGCGCGACCTCGAGATCCGGGATACCGGTCTCCATCCAGATGAGGTCGGCGAAGGGGGCGTAGGCCTTGGCACGCGCGATGCAGGGCTCGATGCCGTTCTTCACACCGAAGAAGCCCTCGGCGGTACGGGTGCCGTCCAGGAACTCACGGTCGCGCTCGTCCACATCGGAGGTGATGAGGGTGGCGGCCTCGGCGTCGGTGCGGGCGATGATCACCGAAGGCACGTCGGCGACGTCGGCGGCCAGACGCGCGGAGGTCAGGGTGCGGATGTGCTGCTGGGTGGGGATCAGCACCTTGCCACCGAGGTGGCCGCACTTCTTCTCCGAGGCGAGCTGGTCTTCCCAGTGCACACCGGCGGCACCGGCCACGATCATGGCCTTCTGCAGCTCGTAGGCGTTCAGGGCGCCACCGAAGCCGGCCTCGGCGTCGGCCACGATCGGGGCCAGCCAGTTCTTGACCGACTCGTCGCCCTCGACCTTGGAGATCTCGTCGGCGCGCGAGAGCGCGTTGTTGATGCGACGCACGACCGCGGGAACCGAGTTCGCCGGGTACAGCGACTGGTCCGGGTAGGTGTGGCCGGACAGGTTGGCGTCACCGGCGACCTGCCAACCGGACAGGTAGATGGCCTTCAGGCCGGCGCGAACCTGCTGCACGGCCTGGTTGCCGGTGAGGGCGCCCAGCGAGTTGATGTAGTCCTCGTTGTTCACGAGGTCCCACAGGATCTCCGAACCGCGACGGGCGAGGGTGTGCTCCTCGACGACGTTGCCCTGCAGCTTGGAAACCTGCTCAGCGGAGTAGGTGCGGGTCAGGCCCTTCCAACGCGGGTTGGTGTCCCAATCCTGCTGGATTTCCGCTGCGGTCTTCGGGGTGCCGGGGAGAGACATCTCTTGACTCCACTTCCTCGTGTGGTCGGTGCTCCACGCTGTCGGTGTGTGAATCAACCGGTGGCTGAACGCTTTCGGTTGCACAACTCGTACTGCTGGAGCAATTTGCAGGCTTGCTAGGACTTACTAGGGCCCAAGGGGTGTACTTCCAAACAATGGCACACCCGGAAATGGCCGTCTACCTGTTGGTTGTGTGAATCTCAGCTAGTTTTGCCGACGCGTTTGCTAACTTTGCGAAATTAGCGGGCTGATTGCAAGCATCAGGCCTACCGGCGGGTAGTGCTGACCAGGAGTTTTAGCATAACGCTTGTACTGTTAGCGATCACCGGGTGGGCACGCTCCGACACTCCCGAGCCTTCCAGCGTGTGAGTCGTTTCACACACCACGCCGGACACGAATGGTGTGCGTGTCGTCACTCGATTCGGTCACGACGCACGCATCTGCCCCTTCGCCCCCAGAAATGGGTGCACCGCATGACGTGCGGGACACTCATCCACCGAGACGACAGGTCGCTCGGAAGTGGGCGCACCCTGGACGTTCGTCCACGAAAGACGAAAGAGTGGGTCCATGAGGATTTCGAGGATCGCGGCGACATCGCTGACCGTGCTGGCGGCGGCACTGAGCCTGGTGCCGGTGGCGAGCGCGCAACCGACCGAGGCGGCAGGCACCGTTGTCGGCGTCGAGTCACTGTCCGCCGCGGCGACCCTGCCCGGTTCCGCCCGTGCCGAGCGCCTGCTCTACCGGTCGACCACCGCGGGCGACCAGCCGACCACCACCAGCGCGGCCGTGTACTTCCCCGCGGGCGAGGCCCCACAGGGCGGCTGGCCGGTGATCGCGTGGGCGCACGGGACCGTCGGACTCGGCGACGACTGCGCCTACAGCGTGGCCGGGCCCGCCGCCGTCGAGCGCGACTGGGCTTACCTCGGCACCTGGTTGAGCCAGGGCTACGCGATCGTCGCCGCCGACTACGCGGGCCTGGGCGGACCCGGCGAACACCCCTACCTCAACGGCATCGCCGAAGCGCACAACGTGGTCGACGCGGTGAAGGCCGCGACCGAGCAGTACTCGTCCCTGTCGCACCGGTGGGCAGTGGTCGGCCAGTCCCAGGGCGCGGGCGCCGCGGTGTTCACCGCCCGCTTCGCCACCGAATTCGGCGGCCCCGCCCTGGATTACCGTGGCGGGGTAGGCACCGGTATCCCCGCTTACATCGAGGACGTCATCGGGCTCATCGGCCCCGGCATGCCCCCCATCGCCCTGAGCTCCCACCTCACCGCCTACGTCCTCTACATCCTCAGCGGCCTGCGCACCACCTACCCCGACCTGAACATCGACGGCCTGCTCACCGACACCGGCCGCACCTGGCTGACCCGCGCCCAAACCGCCTGCATCGGCCCCCTCGGAGACGAACTGGCCGCCGCGAAACCCTCCATCGGCAGCATGTTCGCCCGCCCCCTGTCCTCGCTCCCCGACACCAACCGCCTGCTCGCGCACTACATGGGCCTCCCCGAGTTCGGCTACGACCGCCCACTTTTCCTAGGCCAGGGCCTACAGGACACCGACGTGGTCACCCCCGAAACCCTTCGCTACGCCGCGGTCCTACAAGCCAACCGCCAGCCGATCACCTTCCACACCTACCCCACCGACCACAGCGGCACCGTCAACGCCTCCTTGGTCGACTCGGTCCCCTTCGTCAGCGCGCTATTCACCTGACCTGAGTACGAAACGGCCCCGCGCTACTCCAAGTAGCGCGGGGCCGTGGTGGTTTCGATGCCGTCGAGCGCTCATATCCCGTAGCGCTCAGCGCACACTCAACGCCGTCATCTTCATGACCAGGCAGTTTTCAGTGTAGCGGAGTGTTCGACTAGCGAATGCTCATGTCATCGAGCGTGGCCGCGGTCAGGATATTCGCCGACCATCCGCGCAACTGCTCGAGATCAGCACTGTCCACAATCGCAAGGATCTCACGGGGCACCGCACCGAACTTCAACGCGAGCTGATCAGCGAGCAACTCCCGCAACATCGCGACCCGCCCGCGCGCCTCCCCGCGAGCTTCCCCGCGCGCTTCCCCACGCGCTTCCCCACGCGCTTCCCCGATGGCTTCGCCCTCGGCCCGAAGCTGTTCAGCAGTCGTCACGAATGCCTCCTTTGCCTGCGGCCCGAGCTGGTCGATGAGCGGACGCAGCTCATCTGTCGACGTTTTGCTGACACTCACAATGTACGTGAGCACCGCGGTCAAGTCATCGATACTTATCTTGCGCAGATAAGGGAGCAGGGGCTCCAAATCGCGGCCGAGATGCTTGCTACGGGGCGCGGTCTTCAGCAAGACCTGCAACGTCACCACGGCGGGTGTGCTCGGACGGGCGTAGAGACCGTCCAGGTCAGCGCTGGTTATGTCATCGAGCAGGAACCGCAACCGCGGCAAGTACGGCGCCAAGACAGCTTTGCTCGCTTCGTCGATGTCGATCAGGTCCATCACCTCCAGCGGTGCGTCCCAGGGCTGCTGGCGCGAACTGGCGTGCATCACGAGCGGCACGACCGGGGGGACCGTTTCTGCGTCCGGGTTGTCACGCAAGTACTGATTCCAGATCGCGACGACGTAGTCGAGCATCCGCAACGCCATGAACCGGTCGCTGCTGGACTGGTGTTCGAGCAGGAAGTACAGGTACGCCTCGTGGCCATCGATGCGGGTTCGGAAGAGAAGGTCGCTGTAGGTCGCCCGTAGATGTTTCGATACGAAACTGCACGGCAGCAGCTCGAGCACGGTCCAGTCGACCCGGGCATCGAGCTCATCGGGCACCATCGGTCTTATCTGCGACGCGGCGTCGGCCGGATTGGTGAGCAAATGACGAACCAGCGAATCGTGTGGCTTCGAAGCCGAATCCCCCATAGCCACACGCTATCTCGCATGGTCAACTCATCAGACAGCGGCATCACCTTTGCGGTCGGTACCACGCGCGGCCAGAATTGTTGGCCGAGAGGGTCTATCGGGGCATGGCGATCGGGAGGTCGAGGAAGTGGGGATTCGACACCGGCGCCCTTGGGTGCTCGATACGGTTCAGTACAGCCCGTAGGTCATCAAGACCGGAGCAGCCGGATACCTTCCTTGCCGCAGCGGCCGAAACAGTACTGGCACTCGCCGTCGCGAGCACGACCGGATCGCTTGGAGAGCAGTCGGCGAAGCTCGGCCACCGTGTCGGCCGCGGCGGGCAAAATCACTGTGTTCGTGCAGGTTTCGACGCAACGTACGCCGACTCCGGGAACCATCGAGCAGATCGGGCCCCAACTATGGTGGCAGCGTGTCCGAGAAGTGGATGCCGATCTTCGGCAACAACAGGTCTGTCCCTATGCCCGCGATGCTGCTGTATGGCTCGATCACAATCCTCATCGCGATATGGCTTCCACTCTTCAAGATCGGGCGCCGCGGAAATTCGCCCTCCTATTCGCTGTGGGATCTACGCGAGTTCGGCGCTCCTGGCCTGCCCTTACTGGTTCTCGGTGCAGCCCTGCTGGTCGCCGCGGGTATCGTGGCGCACCTTCGCGCGCTGCCGAGCGCATGGCTGTCCAGCCTCGCAGTCGCCGAAACTCTCGGCATTCTGATGGCACTATCCATCGGATTCACGCTGTCTCTCGCAAAATTGAAGTATCCCGGCTCCGCTGACATCGGGTTTCTGCCGGGACTGCCCCTCCTTGCCGCTGGGCTGACCGCCACGCTCGCTGGCACCCGGCAGCAGCCGAGATCCGCAGGCTCGCCGACCTGAAACTGTTCAGGGACAGCAGCTGAGGTTCGAACTGTCACTCGACTGAGCGGCCAGCAAACCCGCTGTGTCAGTGCCAGTTTCGATGCTCGAGATCACATAGCGGGTACTGTCGCAGGCGTGAGAATCGTCAGATCAGCTGTCCTCGCCGCGTTCGTGCTGCTGCTCGCGCCTGCCTTCGCGCACGCCGACCCGCCGCCGATCTTCACCCAGGAAGAACAGTGCGACACCACCCGCACCCTGGTCGACAACGTGCGCGCCGCCAAACCTGATGCGACGCCGGAAGAGATCGCGGACATTTTCGTCAACTACATGGACTCGATGGGCGCCTACAACCGCGTCCCCCAGGCCAAGGAATCTGACCGCCAGATCACCCTGAGCAACATCGAACGCTGCGGGCTCGCCTAGGCAGATCAGTGCACACCGAAGGCCGCCATCGCGGTCGCCATCTTCATGACCAGGCGGTTTTCGGTATTGCGAACCGGGGTGAACCCGAACCGGGAATAGAAGGCTGCGGCAGGCTCGCCGATCGCATCGACAACGATGAGGCGACCACCGGTGGTCTGCGCTGCTCCCATGATTTTGGTGACCGCGTCGACGAGCAGCTGCTCACCCAAGCCCTGCCGGTGCAGCCGCTGGTCGAGGGCGAACTTCGCCAGCAAGAAGGCCGGCACGATTTTCAGCCCGGATGACAGCGACTGAGATAGGCCGTCCACGTCGCGTTCCAGCTGGGTGGGCGCGATCGAGTAATAGGCGCGCACGGTCGGATCGTCGGCGGTGACCCAGACGTAGGTGCGGCTTGTCCAGCGCTGTTCAGCCTGCAAAGCCATCCGCTGTAGCCAATTGTCGAGCACTGGCTTTCCGCAGTCGAACTCGCTGAGTTTGTGGTCGACGGAGATCGCCGTCGAGATCCAACTAACCGGCGGACCACTGTACGGACAATGTACGGAATATATCAGTGAATTGAACTGGCTCAGTGCCCGAGAAGCTGTTCAGCAGTCGTCACGAGCGCCCCGAACTGGTCGATAAGCGGACGCGGTTCGGTGTTTGCAGACACTCATAATTCCAAGACATCCAACGGGACGTCCCAGGCTCCAAAGGTCAATCGGCACCCGATTTCATGTCATTGCTACATGATATCGTGTAGCAATGACACGGGTTCGACCGATCCTGGCGCCCATTCTGCGCAATGAGACGCAAGCACGGCTGCTTGCGGCCCTCCTCTTGCGCCCTGGTCGTGAAGCGAGCATCGCCGAACTCGCCAGGGAGGTCGGGGCCGACGCAGGGAACCTGCAAAAAGAGGCGGTGCGGTTGATCGAGGCCGATATCCTCGCCGATCGCAGAATCGGCCGAACCAGACTGCTTCGGGCAACCGATAGCCCGCTCGCGAAACCCTTGGCCGATTTGCTACAGCTCGGGTATGGCCCTAAACCGGTGATCGAGGACGCACTACGCGCCATCCCCGGCATCGAGGCGGCCTATGTCGGCGGGTCTTGGGCCGCCCGCTACCTCGGCGTCAACGGGCCGTTCCCTCGTGACATCGACGTAATCATCATCGGCACACCCAACCGCGACGATGTGAGCGAGGCCGTCGTCTCGGCCCTTCGACCACTCGGACGCGACAGCCAAGTGATCTTCCGAAGTCGGACAGCCTGGGAAGATGCTGACGACGCATTCACTCGAACGGCCAAAGCAAGTCCCCTGGTAGAACTCGATCTACGAGACGAGGCGTCATGAGCTGGCCGACCGGTATCGAAACGATCAGGCAACTGATCTCCACAGGGAGCCTCCAAAAGGTCTCACCATCGTTGGACGCGGCGGCAGCCCCCGAGCGAGGCCTTCCGCTCGTACGCCAGACTCCGGAGAACCCGGAATCAGGTTGAATACGATGATATTTCGATGATCACCGCGGCGGACGTCGTGGCCGACATCGGATCAGTTCGGGCCATGCATTCGATGGCGAGCCTGCTACTTCCACAGCTGTCCGTATTCACCGACGGATAACGCCTGCCGGGTGGACCTTGCGCCAGTGTTCGGCGATGTCGATGCGGCGGGTTATCCACACCCGGTCGTGGGATTGGACGTGGTCGAGGAAGCGTTCCAGGGCCGCGGTGCGGGCGGGGCGGCCCGCTATGCGGCAGTGCAGGCCTACCGACAGCATTTTCGGGGCGCCTTCGGCGCCTTCTCGGTAGAGCACGTCGAAGGCGTCGCGCAGGTGGGCGTAGAACTCGTCGCCGTTGGCGAAGCCGGCCGGGGAGGAGAAGCGCATGTCGTTGGTGTCGAGGGTGTACGGAACCACCAGGTGGTGCTGGCCGCGCACCTCGGTCCAGTAGGGGAGGTCGTCGGCGTAGGAGTCGGAGTCGTAGACGAAACCGCCCTGTTCGACGACCAATTCGCGGGTGTTCGGGGAGTCGCGGCCGGTGTACCAGCCGAGGGGGGCCGCGCCGGTGAGATCGGTGAGGATGCGGATCGCTTCGGCCATATCGGCGCGTTCGATATCGCGATCGATCAGCTGATAGGACTTCCACTGCAGTCCGTGGCAGGCGATTTCGTGCCCGAGTTCGGAAAAGGCCGCCACCGCTTCGGGATTGCGCTGCATGGCCCGCGCCACCGCGAAGACGGTGAGCGGTAGGCCGCGCCGTTCGAAGGCGCGCAGCACCCGCCACAGCCCCGCACGCGAACCGTATTCGTAGAGCGATTCCATGCTCATGTGCCGGTTCGGAAAAGCATCGGCGGGTGTCATCTCGGAGAGGAAGGTCTCCGAATGCGGCGAACCGTCGAGGACGTTGTTCTCCCCGCCCTCTTCATAATTCAGCACGAACTGCACGGCGATATGCGCATCGTCGGGCCACCGCGGATCGGGCGGGTTCGGCCCGTAACCGACGAAATCGCGAATATCGCTCATGCTGTCTCCTCTACACGTGCTCGGGCGCCCGCCGTGGTGCCGTGCGCCGCCGGGCGCTGACCGCTCACGCGGAGAGCTCCCCGTACAGGCGCAGCCGGGCGAGACCACCGTCGGGATAGATATCGAGACGCACCTCCACGACCGAGGCGGCCGCGGGCTGTAGCGCGAATCGGTGGCGGGTGTCGGGCAGCAGATCGGTGCGCGGCAGCAGCTCGACTTCTGTTCCGTCGCTGGTGAATCCGGTGAGCGAGGCCGCGCCGGGACTGTTGCCGAGGAAGCAGGAGGTGTCGATCTCGGCCAGCCGGATCGACCCCGGTCCGGCGAGTTCGATTCGCACCCAGTCGTTTCCGTCGTCGCGGCGACGCGCGGTCTCCCAGCCGTCGCCCATTTCCCTGGCCAGGCCGGGGTAGAGCAGCTGGTTGGGCGAGCTGTAGAAGCGGTTGGAGCAGTCGAGCACGATGGCGCCGTTCTCCAGTGCGCCGAGGTCGAGCGGGCCGAGGCCGAGCAGCGCGGTATCGGGGCGACCTTCGCCGTGCACGCGCAGGCGGGCAACGCCGCCATCGGGATGCATGGTGAGTTTCACATGGGTCCACCGGTTCTCGTCGCCGACGGCGAACGGATTGCGGCTGTCACCACCGACCTTCACGCGGTCGAGCAGGGTCACCCAGTCGGTGCGGGCGGCGATCTCCTCGGCGGGCGGGTAGCCCTCGATCGCCAGCGCCGACAGCGACACCTCGGGCGGATAGTTGCCCTTGAACCAGGCGGTGTCGACCACGACGCCACGGATCACGCCGGGCACACCGAGCCGCACGATGGCCGAATCGTCACCCGGTTTACCGCGGTGCCTTCGGGTCTCCCAGCCGTCGTAGACCTGACCCTTGTGCCCGAACGTCGCCGGCTGGTATTCCGACGGACTCGGGCTGACGAGGTTCTCCTTCTCCGCGAAGAATTCGTCGTTGGCCCAGATCACCGAACCGCCCAGGGTGCGGACGGCCAGATCCGGTAGCAGGGTGAAATCGTCGCCGCCGGTGAATCGGCTCATGGATGCCTCCTGGGGTCGGGCGCCCACGATCGAAGCCGTGCGGGGCACCTCGTCTGAAATTACTGCGCCGGATGCGCGACACCGCGCTCTCATCGACTGGGTGGCGCCTCCTTCGATATTACTGGTATACCGCTATGCGGGGCGGGTACCTCACGTCGCTCGCACCCGTCGAGCCGCGAGGTCGAGCAGAACATCGCTGGTCAGGCCCGGTGCCGTGGCGAGAAGTTCAGCCTCGGTGAACGCACCGGCACGCAGGCCGCGCAGCACAGTGCTCGCCAGAGCTTCGGCGGTTGCGGGCTCGTCCATGACGCCCCCGCTGCGCCGGTCCAGATAGGCGATCAGGCGCGGCACCGCCACCTCCGACGCGCCGCGGAAGAAGTCGTAGGTGGCCAGCCAGCGGGTGACCAGGTGGCCGGGGTGCATGTCCCAGCCCTGGTAGTAGCCGCGGCGGAGCGCCCGGTCGACCAGGCGGTGATGGTTGGCCATGGCGCCTTCGGGATCGACGTCGGGGACGATCTGGGTCGAGCCGTCGCAGATCCACACTCCCGTCTGCGCGGCGGCGACCTGCATCACCGACTTGGCGTAGTCGGCGGCGGGATGGTCGAGGGCCTGATCGGTGGCCGCGATACCGCAGGCGGCGGTGTAGTCGTACGTCCCGAAATGCAGTGCGCTACAGCGACCGTCGGCCAGCTGGATCATCTTGACGATGGGCGCGGTGCCGTCGGGGGCGATGATCGCCTGCGGGCTCTCGATCTGCAGTTCGAAGCGCAGCGACCGTTCGGGCAGGCCGTGGCCGCGCTCGAGTCCGGTGCACAGGTCGACGATCGCCGACACCTGTTCCGCGGCACGGATCTTCGGCACGGTGAAGACGAAGCCGGGCAGCGCGCCACCCGCCCCGTCGAGGACGAGCTCGAGGGTCCGCAACGCGCGCCGACGTTCGTTCGCGGCCAAGCCTTTCGTGCGAACACCGAATGACACCGGAGCGCCGGGCTTTTCGGCCCACGCCGCCAGCGCCTCACCCGCCGCCTTCGCGGCCGCGTCCTCGTCCGCGTCGGCACGGAATCCGTAACCGTCTTCGAAGTCGATGCGCATGTCCTGCACCGGCCGGTCCGCGAGTTGGCGGCGGACGGCCGGTAGTGAGCCGGTGACGTCGAGGCCGACGAGGAAGTCGGCGTGGCGATGCAGCAACTCCAAGGCCGCAGCACCCCACTCATCGGGGGTCTGCGCGGTGGCGCGATCGGCGGGAACGTAGGCGGTGTGCACGGGCTGGACGCGGTCACCGGCGCCGGGGTAGCGCACGCGCAGTTCGGCGTCGACGGAGTCGAGAATGGCGTCGATACGGGCTCGAATATGTTCGGGCAGGCGAGTATTCACCCGGCGGTTCCTTCCTGGATGAGCCGCCACACACGGTCGGCGGTCATCGGTAATCGGTCCGGGCGGGCACCGACGGCGTCGCGGATCGCGTTCGCCAGGGCCGGGGCCACCGGGTTGTAGGGGGACTCACTCATCGATTTGGCACCCAGCGGGCCCAGTTCGTCACTGGTTTCGGCGAAATAGACCTCGGTGCGGGGCAGATCAGCGAACTGTGGAATGTGATAGTGGCGCAGTGTCCTGGTGGTCACCACTCCGTGCTCGGACCGCATGTCCTCGTAGAGCGCGGTGCCGAGTGCTTGCGCGACCCCGCCTTCCACCTGTCCGCGCAGCTGCACCGGATTGAGCACGGTGCCCGCGTCGGCGACCTGGATCGACTGCAGGATCTGTACCGCACCGGTCGACGGCCGCACCGCCACCCGGAACGCGTGGACATTGAAGCTCACCGAACGCGGGGTGCCCGCGTGGGTGCCGTGGGCGATCAGCTCACCGTCGGCGAGCAGCTGGGCCGCGGTGATCAGCTCGTCGCCGCAGCGCACGCCGTCCGCTTCGAGCAGGCAGTCGCGTTCGGGGTGACCGCTCACCTTCGCCGCCCTGGCCAGCAGCATCGCGTGCAGTTCGAGCGCCGCCGCGTACGAGGCCTTGCCCGCGACCATGGTGCCGGTGGAGCCGAACGCGCCGGTGTCGTGGCCGACGACGTCGGTGTCGGACTGGCGGATCACGATCCGCTCCGCGGCGGTGGCCAGTGCCGTCGCCGCGAGCTGGGCGTGGACCGTGGTGGTGCCATTACCGAATTCCGCTGTACCGACCCCGATTTCGTAGCGCCCGTCCGGGAGCAGGCTCGCCGTGGCATCGGCATGGTGTCCGCGCGGGGGTACGGTCGCGATCATCGCCACGGCCATCCCCGCACCCACCCGCCATTCCGGACCGGGTGCGGCGACACCATTGCCGCGACGCAGTGCCTGCTGGGCGGTGTCTAGACATTGGTCGAGGCCGTAGCTACCGAAAGTCAGGTCGGATTCGTCGATTTCGGCGCCGGTGAACTGATCGCCCGGGATCACCACATTGCGGCGGCGGAATTCGAAGGGGTCGATACCGAGCTCGCGGGCCAGTTCGTCGATCGCTGATTCCACGCCGAAGATCACCTGGCCGAGCCCGTAGCCGCGGAACGCGCCGGAGGGAATGTTGTTGGTGTACACCGCTTGTGCGTCGACCCGCTTGTTCGGGCAGCGGTAGACGGCCACCGATTCGCCGACGGAATGGAACATCACGCCCGCGCTGTGATTGCCGTAGGCGCCCCCGTCGGCGAGGACATCCACCGAGAGGGCGGTCAGGATGCCCGCCGCGTCGGCTGCCGCGGTGACCGCGACGCGCATCGGGTGACGGCAGGTGGCCGAGGTGAATTCGTCGGTGCGGGTGAACTCGTATTGCACGGGGTGCCCGGTGCGCAGCACGGCCAGCGCGATCAGGTCCTCGGCCAACATCTCCTGCTTCGCCCCGAACCCGCCGCCGACGCGAGTCGCGAACACCCGCACGCGATCTCGGTCCAGTCCGAACACGTGGCACAGTTCGTCGCGCACCAGGAAGGGCACCTGCGTGCTCGATCGGACGACGAGCCTGCCCGCGTCGTCGAGCCAGCCGATCCCACCGTGGGCCTCCAAGTGCACATGCTGCACGCGAGGTGAATTCCATACGCCACGCACCACTTTCGCGGCCCGCGCGATACCGGCGTCGAAATCGCCGACACCGCCGTGGATCTCGGCGATCAGATTGCGCCGCGCATCGGCGATCCGCGCGGAGTCCGGCTTGTCGGCATGCAGCTTCGGCGCGTCATCGGCCAAGGCCGCCTCGGGTTCGAATACCGCGGGCAGCACTTCGTACTCCACGTGCAGCGCTCGCACTCCGGCGCGTGCGGCATGCAGGGTCTCCCCCACCACCGCGGCTACCCGCTGTCCCGCGAACCGGACCGTTCGATCGAGGACGAAGGTGTCGTCCGGATCGTCCTCACGCAGTTCGTGGCGAGCCGTGGAGAACGCGGTTCGCGGTCCATCCACATGCGTCAACACCGCGTGCACACCCGGAACAGCCCGCGCCGCGTCCACATCGATGGAGACAATCCGCGCATGCGGGTGCGGACTGGCCAGCACCGCCAGATGCCACGGCGCAACCGGCGGCATCTGGTCCCCCGCCCCCGGCACCACATCCATCGTGAACGCTTCCTCACCTCGCACGATCCGCGCCCCCGCGGGCGCCCGCACCCCGTCCCCGATCTGCCCGGCCCGATACTTCCGCCGCATCACCCCACCGACCCGCGCCGCCACCCCCAGCACGGCATCGGCCCCAACCTCAGGCCCCTCCTCGACCGATACACCGGTGACCTCACCAGCCAGTCGACCCGAGTTTCCTTGTGCCACATAGGACTCCACCGCAGGTCCCGCCGCAATGACCCGCTGATCCGATCGCGCCACCTCATCGCTTCCCGGCCGCATGTCGCCGACAGTGGAATGAGTCTGACCATCATCGCTACTCGCCGCGGTGACCGGGGACGCGGCAGGCGGAGTTCCGGCGTCAGGCGACTCCGCGCTCGCCTGCCGCGCGGCTTCCTCGGCAGTTGTACACAGTGATGCACAGGGTGCTGCCAAGGCATCGGCGATGGCGCGATAGCCCGTGCAGCGGCAGAGGTTTCCCTTCAGCAGCTCGGCGCGTTCGGCGTCGATGACTGCCTGAGCAGGCAAGTTATCCACAGCTGTGTCGGGCCGGACGGCGGCCAGACCCGACGCTGTCACCACCATTCCGGCGGTGCAGAAACCACATTGGAAGGCGGCGTTCTCGACGAAGCTGCGCTGCACCGGGTTCGGGCCGTCGGGATCGGCGAGGCCTGCTGCCGTCGTCACCGCGCGGTCGGCGGCGCGGTGGGCGGGGATCAGGCAAGAGTGGACGGGTTCGCCGTCGAGCAGCACCGAGCAGGCGCCGCAATCGCCGGAGTCACAGCCTTTCTTGACCGCGAGCTCGCCGTGTTCGCGCAGCAGCGTGCGCAGGCACTGGCCGGGGCGCGCGGTCACCTCGACCGCGTGGCCGTCGATATCGAGCCTCATGTCGGCCACGCGCTGGGCGACGTCGTAACCGGCGAGGCCGGCACCGCCGGCGCACCGTGCTGCCCGAGGTGCCGGTCCGGGTCGAGTACCGGCTGACTCCGATCGGCGAGGACTTGTTGCCGGTGATACGGACGATCAAGGGCTGATCCGAGCAGCACCGGGTTCGAATGCTCGCCGCCCGCGCGGCCTACGACGCGACCATCTGAACTCACGATGCCTCCTCCCCGAGTTCAGCCGCGACCTCGGCGGCCAGCAACCCGGTCACGTGCTCGCGCCAGTCCGGCGCACCGTGTGGATCGTCGAACCACACGTCGTTGCCCAGGTCGGCCAGCGCGCCGGTCAGCTCGGATCGCGAAGGGACGGCATCGAAGTCGAGGACTATCGGGCGTACGGTCGCCGCGGTGATGGTGATCGCGCATCGGCCGTCGGACTCACGCCTGCCCATCACGACCGAACCGGAACGCCCGAGCGGAGCCAAGGCGATCTGGCGAAAGCTGGTGCGCGCCAACAAACTCGAGGTGGGGACCAAGAATGAGCGTACGACAGCTCCCGACGCCAGCAGGTTCTCGCCCGGCCCGGTAACGAAGTCGCGCAGGGAGATTCGTCGCTCGCCGCCGCCTCGTGGCCAGATCACCGCCGACGCGTCCAGGGCGACGAGCGCGCCGAGTACCGCCCCGGCCGGCAGGGAAAGACACACATTCCCGCCGACCGTCGCGGTGCGCCAGATCTTGTGTGAAGCCAGCAGCGCCCGGCAAGCCTGGGCGAACAGCGCCGTGCCCGGCCACTGCGGCCGCAGCATCGGGGTGCCGAGTTCGCGGCCGGGGCGGGCACCGGCGAACTCCGCCAGCGTGCAGGTCGCGGCGATCTCCAGCCCCTGCGCGGATGCCGTCAGCGGCGCCCAGCCGAGCGTGGTGATGTCGACGAGCCGATCGAGGTGA
Source organism: Nocardia sp. NPDC059195 (assembly GCF_042754695.1). Classification (NCBI taxonomy): domain Bacteria; kingdom Bacillati; phylum Actinomycetota; class Actinomycetes; order Mycobacteriales; family Nocardiaceae; genus Nocardia; species Nocardia sp. NPDC059195. The sequence goes on from NZ_JBHZBG010000009.1 coordinate 79,451, forward strand.
TCGTGCGGTTCGGAGAACAGGAAGGTGCCACCCGCCAGCACCGCGCTGCCCGCTCCGACCTGCGCCAGATCGGCGCGTTCACGGGCAAGAACAACCTCGGAAACAGTATCCAGATCCACGTTCACCTCGCTTACCTCACCAGCCACAGTAGGGGCCGGGAGTTGCCACGATGTTGCACGAAACCCGCGCCGGATTGCGCCGCGGTTAACCCGATGTACGCCATCCAGTGTGCGCCGATCCGGGCAAAACCGCAGTTCAGCACGTCGCCGCCACCATCGAGCACTGCTGGTCGCGATGTGGGCAGGTTGGAATCCACGCGCCGGTCGACTTCCACGCCGGTCGGCCGCGCACTCGCCCGAACCACGCACCGACCCTGGCGACACAGCGCCGCCGTGACCCCACCCGCACGCCGAAACCACCTGCGCCTCCCGGAGCACGGTCAACGCCGACGCATTCCGGGCATCCCCGGAATCGAACTCGGTCCGACGCGCAGGCAACACCTGCCCCGATTCACCCCGGCGGCTCTCACGCGCCGGCCAGCAGCGTCGCCTGCGCCTGCGCGACATCGGCACCCACCGACGCCTCGTCCACTGTCAGCACCACGTCGTCGCGAACAACCTCACGCCCGTTCACCACCAAGGCGGCCAACGGTGGCGCCGACCCGAGGATCAGCGCGACGACGGGGTCATCGATACCGGCGTGCGCGGGCGTATCCAGCCGCCACAGCGCCAGATCCGCCAGCTTGCCTGGCTCGATCGACCCGATCTCGTCAGCTCGTCCGAGCACCCGCGCACCACCCATGGTCGCCAGCTCCAGCGCCGTGCGCACCGTCATCGCCCCCGGACCGCCGACCGCCCGCGCGTACAGCAGCGCGTTGCGCGGTTCCTCGATCATCGAACTCGACTCGTTGCTGGCCGCACCGTCGACGCCGAGACCAACGGGCACACCGGCCGCCACCAGGTCCGCGGTCCGCGCGATCCCGGCGCCCAACCGGCCGTTGGACGTCGGGCAATGCGCGACCCCGGTCCCGGTGCGAGCCATCGCGGCGATCGCCGGGTCGTCGAGATGCACGCCGTGCGCGTACCAGACGTCGTCGCCGAGCCAGCCGAGCTGTTCCATGTATTCAGCGGGCGTGCAGCCGAAGCCCTCCCGGCAGAATTCCAGCTCATCGAAGGTTTCGGCGAGGTGAGTGTGCAGCCGGACCCCGGCGGATCGGGCCAGCGCCGCGGACTCGCGCATGAGGTCGGCGGTCACCGAGAAGGGCGAGCAGGGGGCGAGCGCGATCCGCACCATCGCGTCGAAGGACGGGTCGTGCCAGTCCGCGATGGCTGCGGCGCTGGCGGCGAGGATGTCGTCGATCGACTCCACCACAGCGTCCGGCGGCAGCCCGCCCTTGCTCTGCCCGAGATCCATCGAGCCGCGCGCCGGGTGGAACCGCAGACCCACATCGGCCGCCGCCCCGATTTCCGCGGCGAGCAGATCGCCGCCACCACGCGGGAACACGTAGTGATGATCCGACGACGTCGTGCACCCACTGCGTGCCAGCGAAACCAGCGCGCCGGTGGCCGCCGTCCGCACCGACTTCTCGTCGATCCGCGTCCACACCGGATACAGCCTCGTCAGCCACTCGAACAGTGTGTGGTCGGCGGCCAGCCCCCGGGTGATCCACTGGTACAGGTGGTGGTGGGTGTTGACCAGGCCGGGCGTGAGCACGCAGCCACGCCCGTCGATCCGCGCGACCTCAGGGCCGAACGCCGGCGGCTCACCCGCGCCGACGGCATCGATCTTGTTGCCACGCACCGTGACCCAGCCATGTCGATACTCGGTGCCCGCCGCGTCGACGGTCACCACCGCACACCCGTGGATCAGCAGCTCGGGCGCGCTCACGGCTGCCACGCGATCCCCGCATCGGGCGCGTCCGCGCGCGCCAGGGTGGCATGGATCGAACCGTACGGCCGGTCGGCCGCCCAGAACACCTCACCTTTGTTCTCGATCTCGAACTGCGCGAGGTCGTAGTCGAAGTGGTGCTTGTTCGGCGCCGACAACCGGATCTCCGCGAGCATCGGAAAACGTTCCAGCGCCGCCGTTCCCATCGCGTACAGCGTCTGCTGCAGCGCCTTGGAATACGTGGTCGCGAACAGCTCGAGCAGGGTGGCGCGAATCCCGGCGTACACCTCGTCCCAGTCGAATCCACTGGTCTCGGCGAACCGCCACTGGACCACCAGCGAACTGGCCAGCACGCGATCGTGGGTCGGCGCGAGGGTGGTGTACTCGTCGGTGAGGAAGTCGGCGAACTCCGAGCCGGTCGACTTGAGCAGCACCAGGTCCTTGATCCCGCCGATCACCCACCGCTGCTGCCCGGCGCCCTTGCCCGCCACCGTCACCGCGGCCGTTCGCACCTCGGGCCCCTGACGCACCCAGGTGTGATCGTGTTCGGCACCACCGATCGAAACCCGCTGCCAGCCATAGGAGTCCACGTCGATGCGCGCGCTCGACACCGGCTCGACCGTATCGACGAAATGCTTCGCCAGCGCGATCGCGTAGTCCTCGATGGTGTCGAGGCCGGGCTTCTTCGAGTAGATGAACGCGGTGTGTTTCTGGGTATCGGTGGGCAGGACGTGACGCTGGTCACCATCGGTGTATGCCGCCTCGAAATCGCCGCGCAGCGCGGTCGAGACGTTCACATCGCGAATCTCGTGGCGCGCGTTCTCTTTGGAGAAACGCACAACCCGATTCTCGGCTTTGCCATATCGATGGTCGGTCAACACGATCGGACCACTCAGTGCCATCTCAGCTCCCTCGGTAGGTGGAATAGGCGAACGGCGACAGCAGCAGCGGCACATGCACGTGCGGCTGCTCACCCACCGTGAACGCGACGCAGACTTCCGGATAGAAGGTGTCGGCACCCTGCGCCGCGAAGTAGCTGCCGGTGTCGAAGAACAGCCGGTAGTCACCCGGATTCAGCCCGGCCGCGAGCTCTTTCACCCGCCCGTCGGCATCGGTGAGCGCTTCGGTGAGCCGCTGGTCGTCGCGCATGAGCCACACGGCGACACCCACGGCGGGCACCCCACGCACAGCATCGAGGACGTGGGTACTCAGGCTCGTCACGGCGCCACCAGCCCCGCCAGGCGCAGACGATTGATCTTCGCCAATTCTGTTCGCATGACCTGCCTTTCGGTAGCCGAATCGTTGTCCAGCCGCGCCCGCAATACCGCGAGCAACTCCTCACCGCCGCGGCCTGCCGCGCAGACCAGGTAGATATGGCCGAACTTCGCCTCGTAGGCGCGATTGCCCTCGGCCAGCGCCGAGCGCACGTCCGCGCCCGCCACACCGGACTGTTCGCGCGCCGACGCCGCCGAGGTCGGGCGGTCGCCGATGCGCGGGTGACCGGCCAGCGCCTCGTCGATTTCGTCGTCATCGAGTGTCGTCAATGCCGCATCGGCGGCCGCCAACAGCGATTCCCTGGTCGAGTAGGGACGCGCGGCCGCGATCACCCGTGCCCAGCGTGGCGCCGAGCAACAGGCAAGCAATGCCTCTTCGGCAGTCGCCGCAGGTAGATCGTTGAAAACCGCGAGGCTCAACCCTTCGCTCGTCATCGATCCAGCATCGCGCGATCCCCGCCCTGCCGCCACCGCTGTGCACTCCATCACGTCGGCGTGTCGTCGTCGCCGCGCTCCCCTGCCGTAATCGACCGGCAACATTGCGTCATTACCTTCGCTCACATGCCCTCATTCGACCCTTCCGCGCACGCGTCGTGCACGGGCATCGTCCTCGCGGCGGGTGCGGGCACGCGATACGGCAAACCCAAGGCACTCGCCGAGAACGGCGCCTGGTTGCGCTCGGCGATCACCGCCCTGCGCGACGGTGGTTGCGATCCGGTGATCGTCGCGCTCGGTGCGACCGGACCCGATCCGACCGATCTCGGACTGCCCGACGGCACCGAGTGGCGGTGGGTCGCCGACTGGGCGACCGGACTCGCCGCGACGGTGCGCGCGGGCCTGCGCGCCGCCACCGAAACCGACACTCGCTATGTGGCTTTTTTGCCCGTCGACATCCCCGATATCGGGGCCGATGTGGTCGCCAGAGTGCTCGCCGCGGCGCGTTCGAGCCAGAGCGGACTTGCCCGTGCTGTGTTTCACGCCACACCTGGGCATCCCGTTGTGATCGAGAACAAGCACTGGGAAGCCATTTCGGAGGTAGCCGCAGGCGATATCGGGGCCGGTTCCTATTTGGGCGGTCGACAGGATATGGTGTGCGTCACGTGCGACGACTTGGCGACAGGGACCGATCGCGATTTCCCGGAAGTCGGCGCACGGTGATCGGAGTTGTGAGATATGCGCGATATCGTCGATGACCTTCTGCGAGTGTGGCATTCGGGCCGTACGGGCGGCCTTGCCACCGTGGTCCGTACCATCGGCACCAATTCCCTGCCCATCGGCTCTTCGATGCTCGTCACCCCCAATGGTGGCGTCTTCGGATCCATCGCCTCCGGTCGATTGGAAGAGACCGTCTACGAGGCGGCATTGGAAGCGGGCCGCACCGGCGTTCGGCAACTGCGTCGCTACAGCATGCTCACCGGTATGGAATCGAGCGCCGACGACGGCACGCTCGTCGATATCTTCGTAGAGCCGTTCTCCTGCCGCGATTTTCCCGAATTCCCCACCATCGCCGCCGATATCCAAGCCCATCGCCGGGTCACCGTGTTCACCGTGGTCTGGAATCAGGATCCCGATGTCATCGGCCAGCATCTGGTCACCGACCGCAAGCACGCGACCGAACTCGTCGCACTGCCCGAGTCGGATCTGTTCGTCGCCTCGTACTGCCCGCCGCCGCGCCTGATCATCTTCGGCGCCAACGCCTATGCGGCCACCCTCGTCGCGCAGGCGCGGATGATCGGCTACCGGGTGAGCATCTGCGACTCGCGTCCCGAGTTCGCCGACCCGGCCTCGTTCCCCGGCGCCGAAGTGGTCGTCGACTGGCCGCACCGCTACCTCAACACCCTCTCGGCCGCGGGCGAGATCGACAACAGCACCGCCATCGTCGTGCTGGCCAACGAGCCGCGCTTCGAGATCCCGCTGCTCACCGTCGCCTTACGCCTACCCGAGCTCGGCTACCTAGCGGCCCTCGGCACCCCCGCCGACCAGGCCCGTCGCCTCGACGACCTGCGCGCGGGCGGCTTCGACGAGCCAACCCTGTCCCGCGTGCACGTGCCCGCGGGCCTGGAATCGGGCCCGCGCACCCCCGCCGAGACCGCCGTCTTCATCACCGCCGACTTCCTCGCCTCCCGCGCTGGTCTGCGCCTGGCCGCCCAGCGCGACTACGGTTCCGCCGCAGTGGGACTGGCGATCTAGGGGTCAGCCTCTCCGCCTGTCCGGCGGGGAGATATTCCGTGCAGCATTCACATCACGATCATGCGTGATTTTTTCTGGAACCCATTTTCTTTGCCGGACAATGCCTGTTGCAATCGCCGCAATAGTGGTTCTGCTCGCCGAAAAATTTCGGTGAGGCGATGGGCTGTCCGTAACTCTGCGTCCGAAATTGGGCGCACTCCCTCGCACCGCGCTTGTTCACAATGGGGCCATAGCAATAGCGCATGACAAATCACAGCGAGTTCACGAGGCGACCCCACGAAGGACGAGTAGCTGGTCGCAGCAGCACTTCCGAATCCGGAGCTGTATTGCGCGGCAGATATCCGTGCTCGAGGTCACCGACAAAAGTGAACCGGTAACGATTCGGTCGGGCGAAAGGACATAGAGTGTCAGACAGGATCTGACAGCCCTGCAGGCGTTGAGCGCATATGCTCTCGGCGACCGGGGGAAGCACTGCGATGACGTGCCCGACAGGGCCCGTGGACTGGAACCGACTGTTCGATGAAGCTCTCTGCACTACGTACCGTGGCCGCGCTGCGCACCACCGCCGTGGCTCTGACCGCCGCATTGTCGGTGGCCGTTGTCGCCGGTGGCGCCGCCACCGCCGCACCCGAGAAGCCCTCAGCCGTGTCGTCCATCGTCAAAGATGGACGCGTGTGGCACCTGAAGGTGTATTCGGCGGCGATGAAGAAGGACATCACGATCGACGTGCAGCGTCCCGTCGACGAGTCCAAGCCGGCCCCCAACTTCTACATGCTCAACGGCCTCGACGGCGGTGAGGGCACCGCTAGCTGGGCCGCGCAGACCCAGGCGCTGAGCTTCCTGGCCGACAAGCAGGTCAATGTGATCCAGCCGATCGGTGGCCGCGGCAGCTACTACACCGACTGGAAGCAAGAAGACCCGAAGCTCGGCCTGAACAAGTGGCGCACCTTCTTCACCCAGGAGCTGCCGCCGCTGCTCGACGGCGCCCTCAACTCGACCGGCCTCAACTCGCTGGCCGGTCTGTCCACCTCCGGCACCTCGGTGCTGCAGCTGGCCGAGGCCAACCCGGGTCTGTTCAAGTCCGTCGCCGCCTACAGTGGCTGCGCGCAGATCGCCGACCCGATGGGCAAGCAGGCCGTGAAGTTCTCCGTGGAGACCTGGGCCGGTGGCAAGACCGCGAACATGTACGGCCCGGACAACGATCCGGCGTGGGTCGAGAACGACCCGGTCATCAATGCCGAGAAGCTGCGCGGCACCAACCTCTACATCTCCAGCGGTAGCGGCATGCCGACCAACGCCGACGTCGCCTACTACCTCAACGGTTCGCCCGGCCCGATGGGCGTGATCAACCTCGGTCTCGGTATCGGCATCGAAGCGGCGACCAACGCTTGCACGCAGAACCTGAAGACCAAGCTGGACTCGCTCGGCATCCCGGCGACCTACCAGTTCACCCCGATGGGCACCCACTACTGGCCGTACTGGGAGCAGGCGCTGCACGAGTCGTGGCCGCTGCTCGCGCAGGGCATGGGTATCTGATTTCCCACTGAAAACGGGAGGCATCCGAATCCGGATGCCTCCCGTTTTTGCGTTGTGGGCGAGCTACGTTGTCGGCGCGACCGCGGTGCGCACTGTGAGCCCGGAGCGGATGAAATAGGCGATCTCCTCGCAGATCTCGTCGACCGAGATCGCGTCACCGGGAACAGTGGCGTGCACCATCTCCTGGGCGAGCGAATTCACCGCGCCGATTACCGCGAGGCCGAACAGGTGCAGGCTGCGCGATTCCGCTTCGCCGCGCTCGGCGGCACGTTGCGCTTCCCGGGTGAGCAGTGCCGAAATCGACCGCCGCTGCGCGCGCCGCCATTCCTCCACCACCGGACTCACCCCGACGACCTCGACATAGAACACCCGCGCTGCCCGGCGATCACGGCAGGTCACCGCGAGGAACGCGCGGAAACTTTCCACCACGCGTACCACCAGCGGCTGTTCACTGGTGCTTTCCAAGGCCTCGTCGAGGCGGCGCAGCGCGGCCGCGTTCAACCGGTCGACGAGTGCGATCAACAATGCCTCGCGGCTACCGATGTCTTCGTAGAAACTGCGGGTCGACACATTCGCGGTCGAGCACAGTCGCTCGATCGAGGTCGACGAATATCCCTGGGTGCCGAATAGTTCCAGCGCCGCGTCGGTCAACCTGTTGCGGCGTAGCGCGACTCGCTGCTGGCGCGACAATCCACCGTAACTACGACCACTATCGGTTACATCCGCACGCCGAACCACGGATGCATGCTAGCGCGCGATCGCCCGGCAGCCAGGCGATTCGCCATTGTCGCGGTGAATTGCGCTGACACACGGGAATTGTCGAAGCGCGACGATCAATTCTGTTCGGTAGTTGGTTCACCCTCGTCGAGCGGTTCGGCCAACGGCCAGCCACCGGCCGCCAGATGCGAAGCCACGCGCGAGACATCGTCGGGCGCGGGCTGCTCCTTCGCGAAATCGGCGATGGCCGCTTCGATTTCGGCCTCGCTGATCGACTCCCGATTCGGATTCGCCTCCACCAGCTTCTCGCCGATCACCACCACCTCGTAGTCGGTGAGGTGGCGGTGCAGCACCGCGAACAACGCGACGTAGTCCGACTGCGGAATGCCCTGCGGATACCCGGCCCGCAACCAGCCGAGCACCCGCGAGAGCAGGTTGCCGCGGACCGACGGGCTCGGCGGGGTGGGGTTCGGATCGGTCATGGCGTCCTCACTCATGATTGGCCGAACAGGTGGATGCCGAACTGGTGGGCGATGAATGCCTTGGCGGTGAACAGGATTCCGGAGATCACCACGACGACGATGAGGAGCAGGCAGATCAGCGCACCCGCCAGCGCCGGATAGTTGCGCTGTACCCGGCCCTCGGCGTCGACGGTCTCGGCATTGGCCCACCACCGCACGGCGAAGGCGAAGACCGCGGGTACGCCCGCGCCGAAGATCAGCGCGGCGAGCACCACTTCCCACAGTGAACTCAGATTGGTGATCACGGTATTCATGATCGCTCCCCTCTACCCGGCGTGGTTCTGGTCGATCGGCGACGGTGCCGAGGTGGGTGGCTGATGGCCCTCGGGCCATTCGTTCACATTGTGGGTGCCCACCGGGTCCCGGCGCGACCGGAGGTAGATCCCGAGCGATCCCGCGATCAGCAGCCCGAAGACCACGAGGACGCCGGCGAGACCGCCGATGAGGTGCGCGATCGCCCAGCAGATCGCGCCGACGATGCCTGCCATCGGCAGGGTCAGCAGCCAGGCCACGGCCATCCGGCCCATCACCCGCCAGCGCACCTCGGCGCCCTTGCCGATGCCGGTACCGAGGATCGCGCCGGTCGCGGTCTGCGTGGTCGACAGCGGCAGGCCGAAGTGGGCCGAGGTGAGGATGATCGCCGCCGAGGTCGACTCCGCCGCCAGACCCTGCGGCGACTCGATCTCGACCAAACCCTTGCCGAGGGTCCTGATGATCCGCCAGCCGCCGAGATAGGTACCGAGGGCGATCGCGACCGCGCAGGCCGACATCACCCACAGCGGCATGTGGTCGTCTTTGTCCAGCGAGCCGTAGGCGACCAGCGCGAGGAAGATGACGCCCATCGTCTTCTGCGCGTCGTTGGTGCCGTGCGCCAGCGAAACCAGCGAGGCCGAGCCGATCTGCCCCCAGCGGAAACCCTCGTCGGTCTTGCCCCGGTCGACGCCGTGGGTGATCCGATACACCAGGAACGTGCCGATGGCCGCCACCACGGCCGCGATCGCCGGCGCGAGCAGCGCGGGCAACACGATCTTGATCAGCACGCCGTCCGAACCCGATGCCCAGATCACACCGTTCCAGCCGAGCGCGGCGATCGTCGAGCCGATCAAGCCGCCGAACAGCGCGTGCGAGGAACTCGACGGCAGGCCGAGCAGCCAGGTGAACAGGTTCCACAGGATGCCGCCGACCAGGCCGGCGAAGACGATGACCAGCAGGTCATGTCCGCTCACTTCGTTCAACTGCACGATGCCCTTGGCCACCGTCGCCGCCACCGACACCGACAGAAACGCACCGATCAGATTCAGCACACCGGACAGGGCGACCGCCGTCTTCGGCTTGAGCGCACCAGTGGCGATCGAGGTCGCCATGGCGTTGGCCGTGTCGTGGAATCCGTTGGTGAAGTCGAATGCGAGAGCTGTGACGATGACGATCAACAGGACCATTAGTTCGGCGCTCACCCGAACAGTGTGTCGTATGCCGGCGCCGGATTGCCAAACTGTTGCGGGTAAGTCGCGCGAACACGGGTTGACCTCAGCCGATCGCGCGCACCGCATCGATCGTCTCGGCCTGCGCGGGCTCCTTGTCCGGCCGATAGCGGACTACTCTGGCGAAGCGCAGCGCCACCCCGCCCGGATATCGGGTACTGGTCTGGACGCCGTCGAGCGCGATCTCGACGACGAGTTCGGGGCGCAGGTACACCGTCTGCCCGTCTCGGTGGGTTTCATGCCGCGGGAATTCCTCGGTCTGCCAGCGCAGCAGTTCGTCGGTGAGACCCTTGAAGGTCTTGCCGACCATCACCGGCTCGCCGGTCTCCGGATCACGGGCGGCCAGGTGCAGATTGGACAGGAAACCGGTGCGGCGGCCGTAGCCCCATTCGGCGCCGATCACCAGTAGATCGAGGGTGTGCGCGGGTTTGATCTTCTGCCAGGCCTTGCCGCGTCGGCCCGCGGCGTACGTGGCATCGAGCGCCTTGACCATCACGCCCTCGTTGCCGACGGCCAGTGCGTCGTCATAGCAGTCGGCGGCGGCCTCGGGGCTCGGCGCGATGAGCGCGGGGATGCTGTGTTCGCCCGCGACCTGCTCGAGCGCGACGCGGCGGACACGCAGTGGTTCGTCGATGAGGTCGACGCCGTCGAGGTGCAGGCAGTCGAAGAAATAGGGGTGCAACTGGCGTGGATCGCCGATGGTGGCGAACCTGCTCATCGTTTCCTGGAACGGGCGTGGGCGGCCCGCGTCGGTGAGGGCGAGAGTTTCGCCGTCGAGGACCACGGTGGTGCAGTCGAGGGTTTTGACCAGGTCGACGAGTTCGGGGACGCCGGTGGTGATGTCGCGCAGGGTTCTGGTGAAGACCCAGACCTGGTCGCCGTCGCGGTGCACCTGGATGCGGGCGCCGTCGAGCTTGTGTTCGACGCTCACGTCGGAGCCCAGCTCGGCGAGGGCCTGGTCCAGTGAGCCGCCGGGCGAGGCCAGCATCGGCGCTACGGGGCGGCCTACCTCGAGCCGGAAGGCCGACAGTGCTTGTTCGCCCCCGGCGAGCGCGGCGATCGCGGTGGTGGGGAGTTGGCCCGAGAGCATGTGGGCTCGGCGCACCACCTCGACGGGGATACCGGTGGATTGTGCGAGTGCCTCGACAACGATCGCGGTGAGCGCGCCCTGCCGCAGTTCGCCGGTGAGCAGGCGGATCAGGAAGGACTGCTCTTCCTCTGTTGCCGCGGTGAAGAGCGCGGTGAGCAATTCGCGACGCCGGTTGGCCGAGCCTTTTCCGGTGAGCCCGGTGAGCTGGGAGAAGGTTTCGTCCACCTCGCCGACGGTCAGGCTCGCGTCGCCACTCGGTGGCGTATCGAGCCCGGTCACCGTGCGCCAACCGGCTCCGATCCGCCCCTGCACCAGCTCACCGGACAGCCACGCCACCACAGTGCCGATCTCGGCTGGCCCGGCGGCACCGAAAAGCTCGGCCAGCGCGGCGATTTTCGCCTTGCGCGACCTGGTCGCTCGCACGCCCGCGGAAGCCGTGACGACATCGCTGAACAGCACCTCACGACAGTATCGCGAGGGTGTGACACAGAGCTCGAGCCCGTTGTTAAGAATCCTTTGGCAAGCCTGCGAAATCGCCCTTAAACTGGACATATGGCCAAGACCTATGTCGGAGCGCGGCTGCGCCAGCTGCGCACCGAGCGTGGGCTGAGCCAGGTCGCGCTCGCGCAGAAGTTGGAGATCTCGGCCAGCTACCTCAACCAGATCGAACACGACGTGCGACCGCTCACCGTGCCGGTGCTGACGCGCATCAACGAGGTCTTCGGCGTCGACCCCACCTTCTTCTCCGCCCAGGACGACACCCGCCTGATCGCCGAGCTGTCCGAAGTCGTGATGGACGCCGAGCTCGGCATCGAGGCCGACACCCAGCAGATCGCCGACATGGTCTCCGCGCATCCGTCGATGGCACGCGCCCTGGTGGCCATGCACAACCGCTACCGCAACACCAGCGCGCAGCTGGCCGCCGCCACCGAGGACCGGTTCTCCGACGGTTCCGGCAGCGCCGCGATCAGCAAGCCGCACGAGGAAGTGCGCGACTACTTCTATCAGCGCCAGAACTACATCCACGAATTGGACACCGCCGCGGAAGATCTCACCGCCCGCATCCGATTCCACGGTGGCGAGGTGAGCACCGAGATCGTGCGCCTGCTGCGCGCGCACGGCGTGCGGATCAGCGAGCGCATCGACCTCGGCGAGGGCGTGCTGCACCACTTCGACCCCGAGACCAAACAGCTCGAGATCTCCCCGCACCTGTCCGGCGGCCAGCGCACTTTCAAGCTCGCCGCCGAGCTCTCCTACCTCGAGTGCGGCCCACTACTCGAAAAACTGGTCGAGGAAGGCAATTTCGCCTCCGACGCCTCGCACAAACTCGCGATGCTCGGCCTGGCGAACTACTTCGCGGCCGCGATGGTCTTGCCGTACACACACTTTCACGAAGTAGCCGAGAACTTCCGCTACGACATCGAGCGCCTGTCGGCCTTCTTCTCGCAGAGTTTCGAAACCATCTGTCACCGCCTGTCCACCCTGCAACGACCGACCCTGCGCGGCGTCCCCTTCTCCTTCGTCCGCGTCGACCGGGCGGGCAATATGTCGAAACGCCAGTCCGCCACCGGTTTCCACTTCTCGGCCAGCGGCGGCACCTGCCCGCTGTGGAACGTCTACGAGACCTTCGCCTACCCCGGCAAGATCATGACCCAGATCGCCCAGATGCCCGACGGCCGCAAATACCTCTGGATCGCCCGCACCGTCGAACGCCGCGCCACCCGCTATGGCCAACCCGGCAAGACCTTCGCCATCGGCCTCGGCTGCGAACTACGCCACGCCGGCCACGTCGTCTACGCCGACGGCATCGATCTCGGCGAAGCCGTGGCCACCCCCATCGGCGCGGGCTGCCGAGTCTGCGTCCGCGCCAACTGCCCCCAGCGCGCCTTCCCCCCACTGGGCAAGGCCCTCGACATCAGCGAACACCGCAGCTCGGTCTCGCCCTACCTCATCAAGTAGCGACAGTCCGCTCAGAAGGCTTCCTCCGGGACGGCCATGATGTCGTTGTCGATGGTGGCGAGGATGTTCTTGGTGGCGGTGAGTTCGGGCAGGACGTTCTTGGCGAAGAAGCTCGCCGCGGCGACTTTGCCCTGGTAGAAGGGACGGTCCTGCGGGGCGGCCTCCGCGGCCAGTGCGGCGGCGGCGATGTCGGCCTGGACCAGCAGGCGCCAGGCGATGAGGAGGTCGCCGACCGACATCAGGAAGCGGACCGAGCCGAGGCCGACCTTGTAGAGCTCAGCGGGGTCGGTCTGGCCCGCCATGGCGTAACCGGTGAGGGTGGCGGCCATGGCGCCGACGTCGGCTTGGGCGGTGCGCAGCAGCGCGCGCTCGGCGGCGAAGCGGCCGGTGTCGTTGTCCAGGTAGACGCTGATCTGGGTGTTCACGTGAGCCAAGGCGACGCCGCGATCGCGAATGATCTTGCGGAAGAAGAAGTCCTGGGCCTGGATCGCGGTGGTGCCCTCGTAGAGGGAGTCGATCTTGGCGTCGCGGATGTACTGCTCGATCGGATAGTCCTGCAGATAGCCGGAGCCACCGAAGATCTGCAGCGACTCGGTGAGCAACTGGTACGCGCGCTCGGATCCGACGCCCTTGACGATCGGCAGCAGCAGATCGTCCACGCGGTGCGCGGTCTCCGGATCGGCACCGGATACCAGCTGCGCCACATCCTCGTTCTGATGTGCGGCGGTATACAGATACACCGCGCGCAGCCCCTCCGCGTAGGCCTTCTGCATGGCCAGCGACCGGCGGACATCCGGGTGATGGGTAATGGTGACGCGCGGCGCCGCCTTGTCGGCGATCTGCGTCAGGTCCGCGCCCTGTACCCGCGTCTTGGCGTACTCCAGCGCGTTCAGATACCCGGTCGACAATGTCCCCGACGACTTCACACCCACCGTCATCCGCGCGTTCTCGATCACCTTGAACATCTGGGCGATGCCGTTGTGCACATCGCCGACCAGCCAGCCCTTGGCGGGCACCGCGGTGCCGCCGAAGGTCATCTCGCAGGTCGGCGATGACTTGATCCCCATCTTGTGCTCGACACCCGTCACATAGACACCATTGCGGTCGCCCAGTTCCAGCGTCTCGGGATCGAAGAGGAACTTCGGCACATAGAACAGCGACAGCCCCTTGGTGCCGGGACCGGCTCCTTCCGGCCGCGCGAGCACCAGGTGGACGATGTTCTCCGCCAGATCACCCACGTCACCGCCGGAAATGAACCGTTTCACGCCCTCGATGTGCCACGACCCGTCGGGCTGCGGCACGGCCTTGGTGCGGCCGGCGCCGACATCGGATCCGGCATCGGGCTCGGTGAGCACCATGGTGGCCTGCCACCCGCGCTCGAACCCGCCGCGTGCCCAGCGTTTCTGCTCGTCGTTGCCGACCCCGTAGAGCACCGAGCCCATCAGCGGGCCCATATTGAAGAAGCTGGCCGCCGGATTGGCACAGATGATGAGCTCGTTGATCGCCCACATCAGCGCGTTCGGGGCGGCGGTGCCGTCCATGCCCGCCGGCATGCCGAGGCGGTACCAGCCCGCCTCGCGCACCATGTCCACCGTCTTGCGCAGCGGTTCGGGCACGGTGATCTCATAGGTATCGGGATGGAAGACCACCGGGTGCCGGTCGGCCTCGGCGAACGAGTCCGCGATCGGCCCCTCGGCCAGGTGTTTCACCTCGTCGAGGAGCTGGCGCACCGTATCGGAGTCCAGGTCGCCGTAGGCGCCGGTATCCAGGAGCTTGGCGAGGTTCAGCACCTCGAACAGATTGAACTCGATGTCACGCACGTTCGCCTTGTAGTGCCCCACTGGGCCCTCCTCGACTGACCGCACACGGCCCGATTGCCGTGTGGCTCGGCTGCTCGACGTCGTACAAATCGAAGCGTGCCGCATCGCCACATCCCTACGCAACCGTAGGCAAGCCGATCCTTCGGCAGACCGCCGGCGAAGAATTCACATGGATGAAACAGACGAAACGGACACGTGACCGGGAGACATTCGGGTGCAACACGTTCCATCTACTGTCTCGAATCACGAATACAGCAGCTGTATACAACTCGGTGTACATCCAGTCGCCGGGAGCAGCGGCGGTGTTCGTTGTGGCGCGTATGGCGCCACCGTTACACCTGATGAGGAGAACCGCCCATGTCTGAATCCCGTTTGGTCAAGGCACTTGTCGTGCCTGCCGCGGTGGCCGTCGCCGGCCTGCTGCTCACCGGCTGTGGTGCTCGCGACGACGCGTCGACCGGCTCGACCGCTGCCTCCTGCGTCGACACCAGCAAGGACACCATCAAGGTGGGCTCGCTGCACTCGCTGTCGGGCACCATGGCCATTTCCGAAGTCACCGTGGCCAATTCGACCAAGCTGGCGATCGACCAGATCAACGCGGCGGGCGGTGTGCTCGGCAAGAAGATCGAGATCGTCCTCGAAGACGGCGCCTCCGACCCCAAGACCTTCGCCGAGAAGGCGGAGAAGCTGATCAGCTCCGACTGTGTCGCTTCGGTATTCGGCGGCTGGACCTCGTCGAGCCGTAAGGCCATGAAGCCCAAGTTCGAGAACCTGAACTCGCTGCTCTACTACCCCGTGCAGTACGAGGGTCTGGAAGATTCCAAGAACATCTTCTACACCGGCGCCACCACCAACCAGCAGATCATCCCCGCGCTGGACTACCTGAAGCAGAAGGGCATCACGTCCCTCTACCTGGTCGGCTCCGACTACGTCTTCCCGCAGACCGCCAACCGCGAGATCAAGGCCTACGCCGCGGCCAACGGCATCGAGATCAAGGGCGAGGACTACACCCCGCTCGGCTCCACCGACTTCTCCACCATCATCAACAAGGTGCGGGCCGCCAAGGCGGGCGCGGTGTTCAACACCCTCAACGGTGACTCCAACGTCGCCTTCTTCCGCGAGTACACCAACGCGGGCCTGAAAGCCGCTGAGATGCCGGTGGTTTCGGTGTCGATCGCCGAGGAAGAGGTCGCCGGTATCGGTGCGCAGAACATCGCGGGCCAGCTGACCGCCTGGAACTACTACCAGACCGTCGACTCCCCGGCGAACAAGAAGTTCGTCGCCGACTACAAGGCCGCCTTCGGCGCCGACAAGCCCACCTCGGACCCGATGGAAGCCGCCTACGCCTCGGTCTACCTGTGGAAGAACACCGTCGAGAAGGCGAAGTCGTTCGCGGTGGCCGACATCCAGGCCGCGGCCGACGGCGTGAGCTTCGACGCCCCGGAAGGCACCGTCACCATCGACGGCTCCAACCACCACATCACCAAGACCGCCCGGATCGGTGAGATCCGCCCCGACGGCCTGATCTACACCGTCTGGGATTCCGGCAAGGCCATCACCCCGGACCCGTACCTGAAGTCCTACGAGTGGGCCAAGGGCCTGAAGTAACTAGCCCGATAGATGTGGGACGCGCGGCTCGCGCGTCCCACATCGCCCCATTTTCAAGGAGTCCACTGCAATGGACGTGCTGATCAGTCAGCTCTTCACCGGGTTGAGTCTGGGATCCATTCTTCTGCTCGCCGCGCTCGGCCTGTCACTGACCTTCGGTCAGATGGGCGTCATCAATATGGCGCACGGCGAATTCATCATGGCCGGTTGCTACACCACTTATGTTGTGCAACAAATCTTCTCGTCGGCCGGAGTTTCGCTGGTCGTGTCCCTGCTGATGGGCTTCCTCATCGGCGGCCTGCTCGGCGCCGCCCTGGAAATGGGGCTGATCCGCTACATGTACGACCGGCCACTGGACACGCTGCTTGTCACCTTCGGTGTCGGGCTCGTGCTGCAGCAGGCCGCGCGTGACATCTTCGGCGCACCCGCCAAGAACGTGCTGGTGCCCGAATGGCTCAGTGGCGGAATCACTATCGCGGGCGCGGTCGTGCCGAAGACCCGCATCTTCATCCTCGTGCTGGCGATCGTCGCGGTGACCACCCTGGCCGCCGTGCTCAAGACCACGCCGATGGGCCGACGGATTCGCGCCGTCGTGCAGAACCGCGGGCTTGCCGAAACCAGCGGCATCTCCAGCAGATTCACCGATATCAGCACGTTCTTCATCGGCTCCGGGCTCGCCGGCGTGGCCGGTGTGGCGCTCACCCTGATCGGTTCGACGAGCCCCACCATCGGTCAGAGCTATTTGATCGACGCGTTCCTGGTGGTCGTGATCGGTGGCCTCGGCCAGATCAAGGGCACGGTGATCGCGGCGTTCGCGCTCGGCCTGCTCAACTCGTTCATCGAATACTCCACCACCGCGTCCATCGCGAAGGTGATCGTGTTCGTGCTGATCGTCATCTTCCTGCAGGTCCGCCCGCAGGGCCTGTTCACCGTGCGGACGAGGAGCCTGGCATGAGAGATCGGCTTACACCCCTCGCCGGGTTCGCGATCGCCGCCATCCTGCTGTTCGCAGTGGCACCAGCGGTACTCAGCGACTTCCGCCTCAACCTGCTCGCCAAGTTCCTCTGCTTCGCCATCGTGGCGGCCGGTATCGGATTGGCTTGGGGCCGTGGCGGAATGCTCACCCTGGGTCAGGGCGTGTTCTTCGGCATCGGCGCCTACATCATGGCCATGCACCTGCAACTCGCCGACGCCGCGCGCCTCGGCAACGACGTCCCCGAGTTCATGGAGATCTCGGGCATCAGCGAACTTCCCGGTTTCTGGCAGCCGTTCAGTTCCGCGCCGGTCGCCATTCTCGGCATCCTGGTGCTGCCCGCGCTGGTCGCCGCCGTGCTCGGTTACGGCGTGTTCAAGCGCCGGGTGCGCGGCGCCTACTTCGCCATCCTGAGCCAGGCGCTGGCCGCGGCGCTGGCGATCCTGCTCACCGGTCAGCAGGCCATCGGCGGCTTCACCGGCCTGTCGGACTTCCGCTCCTTCTTCGGATTCCGGCTCTCGGACCCCGTCAACCGGCAGATGCTGTTCTTCATCGCCGCGGGCACGCTGCTCGTGGTGGTGGCGCTGATCCGTCAGCTCAATCGCAGCCGCTACGGCGAACTGCTGGTCGCGGTGCGTGACGCGGAGGAGCGCGTGCGCTTCCTCGGCTACGACCCGGCCAATATCAAGATCGTCGCCTATGTGGTGGCGGCCTTCCTGGCCGGTATCGCCGGTGCGCTGTTCACCCCGATCGTCGGCATCATCTCCCCCGCCGATATCGGCGTCATCCCGTCGATCGCCTTCCTGATCGGCGTCGCCATCGGTGGCCGCACCACGCTGCTCGGACCGATCCTCGGTGCGATCGGGGTGGCCTGGGCGCAGACCTCGCTGTCGGAGTCGTTCCCGTCGGGTTGGACCTACATGCAGGGCGTGCTGTTCATCGTGGTCGTCGGGTTCATCCCCGCCGGTCTGGCCGGGCTGTGGCCGATGCTGAAGGGCTGGCTCGACAGTCGCAAGAAGCTGCCACCCGCACCGGAAGAACCCGCCGCCGTCGCCACCGAGGAGAAGGTGCAAGCGCGATGACACACGAACCCAAAGCGGGCGGCAACGCCGGCATGGACAGCGACTACCTCGAAATCCGTGGTCTCTCGGTCAGTTTCGATGGTTTCAAGGCAGTCACCGATGTCGATCTCACGGTGCTGCAGGGTGACCTGCGGTTCCTGATCGGCCCGAACGGCGCGGGCAAGACCACACTGATCGACGCCATCACCGGCCTCGTCCCGGCTACCGGTTCGGCGCAGAAGTCGGGCACCGAACTACTCGGCAAGAAGGTGCACCAGATCGCGCGCCTCGGCATCGGGCGGACCTTCCAGACCGCCAGTGTGTTCGAGCAGCTCACGGTGTTGCAGAACCTGGATATCGCCGCGGGCGCCGGACGTTCAGCATGGTCGCTGCTGCGCACCCGCAAGTCGGTGCTGCCGAGCATCGAAGAGGCTTTGGAGACAACGGGTCTCACCGCGCTGCGCGACAAGCCCGCCGGGGTACTCGCGCACGGGCAGAAGCAGTGGCTCGAGATCGGCATGCTGCTCGTGCAGAACGCGTCGGTGCTGCTGCTCGACGAGCCCGTGGCAGGCATGAGTGCCGAGGAGCGCGAGGAGACCGGAAACCTGTTGCGCCGCATCGGTGGTGACCGGGTGGTGATCGTGGTCGAGCACGACATGGACTTCATGCGGTCCTTCGCCAGCTCGGTCACCGTGCTCGCGGGCGGCAAGGTGCTCAGCGAGGGCAGCGTCGAACAGGTGCAGGCCGACCCGAAGGTGCAGGAGGTCTACCTCGGTACCGCGAATCTGACTGCGACAGACAAGGAGTCGGCCGATGCTTGAACTTCACGACATCCGTTCCGGCTACGGGCGCACGGAGGTCATCCACGGCGTCAGCATGACCGTGCCCGACGACAGCGTCGTCGCCATCATGGGCCACAACGGTGCGGGCAAGACCACGCTGCTGCGCGCCGCTGTCGGTCTGCTGCCAACCAAGTCGGGGACCATCACCTTCGACGGCGAGAAGATCACCAAACTCTCACCCTCGCAACGGGTCAAACGCGGCATCGGCTACGTGCCGCAGGGTCAGCAGAGCTTCGGGCAGCTGACCACCGCCGAGAACCTGCAGGTGGTCGCGGACGGGCGTAAACGGGGCAAGGCGCTGATCGACGAATCCCTCGATCTGTTCCCCGCGCTGCGTGAGCTGCTCACCCGCAAGGCGGGCCTGCTCTCGGGCGGGCAACGTCAGCAGCTGGCCATCGCGCGGGCACTGATCACCGAGCCGAAGCTGCTCATCCTCGACGAACCGACCGAGGGCATCCAGCCGTCGGTGGTCGCCGAAATCGAGCGCACCATCATCGAATTGACGCAACGCGGCGGTTTGAGCGTGCTGCTGGTGGAGCAGCACATCGGCTTCGCACTGCAGGCGGCACAGCAGTACTACGTGCTGCACTCCGGGCATCTCGGCTCGACCGGGGCAGGCGGGGCAGGTGCGGAATCCGCGGTCCGCGCGGCGATGGCGATCTGATCGCAGCGACGCGGATGGCCGGGCGGGGATCGGGCGAGGACACACGTCCCGCCGCAGGTAGGCGGCGGGTACCGCTGGCCGCGCGCGTCTACGACGAACTCCGCCACGACCTCGCCACCGGGGAACTGGCACCGACCGAACGGCTGCGCGCCGAACGACTGGCTCAGCGCTACGGCGTCTCGCGCACCCCGGTGCGCGAGGCGCTGGCCCGGCTCCAGGCCGACGGGCTCGTGCAGCGCCATCCCGACGGGCTCTACCTGTACCGGCCACGCCTGAACGAACTCGACGAGCTCTACGAATTGCGAATCGTGCTGGAATCCCGTGGTTTTCAGCGCATCGCCGCCGGTGGTTCCGTACAGGTACACATCCCGACCGAGCACGACCTACCCACCGTGCGCGGCGAGCTGGCCCGCTGGCTCGAATACCGCGACACCCCACCGGAACCCGGACCTGAGCTGGTCGCCGCCGATGAGCGGTTCCACACCGAACTACTCAGGGCGGCAGGCAATTCCGCCCTCGCCGAGGCATTGGCAGCCGTCTACCTGCGAGTTCGCCCGGTGCGCACCATGGATGTGCCCACCGCCGAACGGGTCGCGGCCATGACGGCCGATCACATCACGATCGCCGAACAGGTGCTGGCCGGCGACGACGAACAGGCACTGCACACCCTCACCGTCCACATCGAATCCTCCCGCGCCCACGTTCGGGTGCGGGCCGAACAGGCGATCGCCTTCACCAAACTCGGTCGCGCCGTGCGGGATTGATCAACAGTCCTGCTGGAACGGCCAGCACTCTGTCTTGCGCGGAGTCGCCGAGGTCGGCGCACGGGTCGTCGAGGTCTGCGAAGTGTCCGACATCGGGCGCGGATCGGGCGAGTCCTGCCACAGCGCCGCGCCGACCACCACGAAGACGACGAGGATGCCGAGCAGTGCGGCGGCGAACAGCGCGATGCCGACGAACTTTCCCCGGCGCGACGGATCGGCGGGCGGGACGGGCTCGCTGAACTTGCGCACCTGCGGCACCACCGGCGTCGGCGCGGGCTTATTACTCGCGAAACCCTCCTCGGCCAGCTCGGCGCGCGAGGGCACCTGCGCGACCCCGAGCGTCGCGCAGGTGTTGAGCACCCGATCGATCGTCCATTCGCGCGGCCCCGCCGAGAACCCTTCGAGGTATACCCGCAGTTCATGCGCGTCAACGCTGTTCGCGACCAGCACATCGAGGCCCGGCCGCAGCGCGGTACGCGCGGGCCGGACGACCACCCCGCGATACGGCACGAGCACCACCGCGCCGGACACGTGTCTGCTGTCCTGCAACGCCTGTTCCTGCGCGACCCGCACCGCGTGCACCCCGTGCTCGACCCGATCGGTGAGACCGTTCGACGGCTCGGCGTCTAAATCCAGCGGACTGTCGCTGATCATCCACGCACCGTCGGCGGTGGTGGTGAGCAGCCCGCTCTGCCGCCGCCGGAAGCCCTTCACCTCGAGCACCGTGATGCCGCGCGGCGTCACGATCACCGCGCCGAGGCGCCGGTCACCCACCCGGCAATCGACCAGCGCGAGCCCCGTACTCGGATAGGCGCGCAGGCAATCCACGAGCTCGCGCTCGGCGCCGGTGAGCTCGGCACCCGGTCTGATCCGAACCAGCATGTGCGATGTTCCCCTACTGCTGCGACCTCACACCGCCGCTGCGCGCTGCGGTACTCACCGATCATGACGCGCAACTGTTCTGAAAACCACTGGAAACCAAAGAAAACCGGCACGAATACAGGACTGGCCCCCCGAGTGGATACTGGCGAGTACGCTCCGATCCTGGCCGACGATGTTCGAGAAGACAGGTGGACCAGAGATGGATTCAGCGCCCCGACCACGCGTTTCGCCGGGACGGTTCGGCGAACTCGGCCCGATCAACTGGGCTGTCTGGCAAGTACTTTCCCGCGCGTCGGGCACCGATGACGCACATCTTTTCAGCACCCTCGGCCGCACGGGCGGGCTCTTTCGCGGCTGGCTGCATTTCTCCGGCAAGCTGATGCCGGGTGGCAAGTTGCCGCGCGCCGAGGCCGAACTGGTGATCCTGCGCGTCGCGCAGCTGCGTGCGTGCGACTACGAGGCCGACCATCATCGCCGGTTGGGGCGCAAGGCGGGACTGTCGGCCGTCGAGATCGAGCGGGTTGCCGCAGGTCCCGAGGCCGAGGGCTGGACACCTCGGCAGCGGGCCTTGCTGAATGTGGTCGATCAGCTGGTGACCACCCGGAATGTGGACGACGCGGCGTGGGCCGACCTGGCCGAGCACTACGACGAGCGGGTACTGATCGAGATCGTGCTGCTGATCAACCAGTACGAAGGTCTGGCGTCGACCATCACGACCCTGCGGATCGAGCGCGACAAGTTCTGATGGTGTGACCCAGGTCATATGGCGAGGGGTCGCGGGATCTCCCACAGTAAAGGCGTACAACGTACGGAGTTCATCGTCACCGAGGGGAACCCATGCAGATCACCGCTTCAGCCATCTCGCTCAACGTCGCCGACCCACAGGCCTCGGCCCAGTTCCTGATCGACCACCTCGGCTTCGCCGAGAAGATGGCCGCCGACGGCTTCGTCGCGCTGACACGGGCCGACGCGGGCATGGATGTGATCTACCTGCGCACCGGCCTCGGCTCGTTCAAACCCGCCCGCATCGCGGGCAGCGCGGGTGACGGCCTGCTGATCGTCTTCGTCGTCGACGAGATCGACCGTGAATACGACCGGCTGCGCGCCGAGGGCGTCCCGATCGAGACGCCGATCGAAACCGAGGAGTGGGGCGAGCGCTACTTCCAGATGACCGACCCGAACGGGGTCGTCATTCAGCTCGTGCAGTGGGTGTGATCAGCGGCGCGCGACCCGCAACGCCGCCACGATCATCGGGATCTGCAACGGCAATCGCGCCAGCACCCCGGCCTTGAAAGCCTTGGGCGCCTTCGGATTACCGACCACATCCACGGCCATCTTGATGTTGGCTGGAAAGACACCGACGAACAGCGCCGCCGCCAGCCACCCACCGAGCCTGCGGGTTCGCGGCACCGCCAGCGCGGCCGCCACCCCGAACTCGGCAACCCCGGACGCATACGTGTAGGTCCGCGGGTTGCCGGGCAGCTGGGACGGCACGATCTTGTCGAACTGCTTCGGTGCGACGAAGTGCGTTGTGCCCACCATGAGCAGCAGTCCGCTCAACCAGTAGTGCGCACGTCGACGGGGAGTTTGATCAGCCACAGTCCCGACGGTAGCAGGACCGCCTCCCTGTGGCTTCTGGCCAGGATCCAGGAGCGATCGTGGGCGGCGGGCGGTAGGAAATTTGCCCGCACCCGGTGATTACCCGTGGATTTTCGTCATCAGGACGGAGACAGTGGTCGCTGGGCAATCACCGCACACTGCGCCGGCCCGCGTGATCGGGCCGACGCAGTAGCCGGATTACTGGCGGGCGAAGACGGTGGCCGCGGAGGTTGCCGGGCGGCCGAGGAGTTTGGTCAGGTCGCCGGTGTTCACCTCGAGCAAGCCTTCGCCGATGCGGGCGTCGGCGTCGGCGAGGACGGCGGCGTACTGATCCTCGAGGCCCGCGGCGCGTAGGGCCGCCGCGTAGTCGTCTTGGGTGTGGTTTTCGTAGCGGACCGTGACGCCCTTCGCCTCCGTCACCGCGGCCGCCAGATCCGTGCCGGTCAGCGCCTCGTCACCGCCCAGTTCGTAGACCCGGCCCTCATGGCCCTCGCCGGTGAGCACGCGCGCGGCGGCCTCGGCGTAGTCGGCCCGCGCCGCGCCGGAGACGCGGCCCGTGGCCATCGCGCCGTGCAGGACGCCGGACTGTGCCGCGTTCGCGACGGCGCCGCCGTAGTTCTCCCAGTACCAGCTGTTGCGCAGCAGCACCGTCGGTACCGAGGCGGTCGCCAGCACCTCTTCTGTGCCCCGATGGTCGGCGGCGAGCAGCATCGAATTGCTCTCGGCGCGGGGAATGCTGGTGTAGGCCAGCAGTTCGACACCGGCGCGCTCGGCGGCCCGAATGACATTGGTGTGCTGGGCAATTCGAGACCCGAATTCATTGCCCGAGATCAGCAGCACCCGGTCCACACCCACCAGTGCGGCATCAAGGGCGGCCGGATCGTCGTAGGACGCCTGCCGCACGTCGGCACCTCGCGCGGCGAGATCGGCCACCTTGCCCGGATCGCGCACGATCGCGACCGGCCGCTCCCCTGCGGCGAGTAGAGCCTCCACGACCAACCGGCCGAGCTGTCCGCCTGCTGCTGTCACTGCCACGGTCATTGTTACCTCCAGCGCTACAAGTACTAACTATTAGTAAGCACTATGCCTTCAGTGGGCACTTGCGTCAAGTGGGTATGATGGACGCATGCCCGAGACGGACCACGACCCCACGCTGGAAGCCGACGTCTTCGCGCGCAATTGCACCTCCCGCCCGGTCCTGCAGAACATCGCCGGGCGGTGGGGCGTGCTGGCCATGGTCGCGCTGCGCGACGGCCCGGTCCGCTTCAGCGCCCTGCGCCGCCGGGTCGACGGCGTGAGCGAGCGCATGCTCTCGCAAACCCTGCAGGCGCTGGAACGCGACGGCATGGTCCATCGCGAGGTATTGGAAGCGATCCCACCCCGCGTCGAATACACCCTCACCGCGCTGGGCACGGAGGTCGCCGACCATCTGCGGTCACTGATCGTCGTCCTGGAATCGAATATGGACACCGTCCGCGCGGCACAGGACAGCTACCACCGCGCCGGGACCATCGGCCAGGACTAGCTCAACGCGCGAGCAGCTCGGAGACCGTGACGAATCGGTAGCCCTGCGCACGCAATGTGTCGACGATCTCGGGCACCGCGGTAATGGACTCGGCCCCGTGCATGACGTGGAGCAAGATGATCGAGCCCGGCCGGGTCTCGGCGAGGGTGTCGGCGACGATGGCTTCGCGCGACGCGCCACCCGCGGAATCGGGATCGACATCCCAGGTCACCGTGGTGCGATCGTGGTCGGCGAGATAGTGCGGCAGCGTCCACAGCTTCTTGCCGTAGGGCGGGCGGAAACTGATCGGTCCGGGATAGCCGGCGCGGCGGATCTCGCTGTCGGTCCGTTCGATCTCCTCGCGCACGGTGTCACCGGAGACCAGCACCATGCGCCGGTGCGAATACGAATGATTCCCGATCTCGTGGCCCGCTCCCACGATCGCCGCGCTGTCCCGCCACTCCGCGTATTCAAGCCAGACAAAGGTGCGTGGCGGTTAGCGCGGCGGGCGGCGGATAGTCACCGGGCAGGGTTAGCCCGTACCCGGTGAGTTACCCATGTTCGTGCGTTCTTCGGTTGTTCTAGACGATCACCTGGGTGATGTCGCCTGGGTTCAGGTAGTCGAAGAAGCGGTGGGCGCCGTCTTCGGTCATCCGCACACAGCCGTGCGATTTCGAATCGACCGGTCCCACATGGAATGCCATGTCGCCGTTGAAGAAGGTGGCCCAGCGCATCGGCGCATTGTGCATCGTGCTCCAGTGGAATTCCCGCTTGAAGGAAACCCTGGTCACCGCGGGCGGGGTTTCGAATCCGGCCATGCCGTGCGAGATCGGCGTTGGTCCGAAGATCACCCGGCCATTGTCGACCAGCCACGCCTCGTTCGTCGACAGCCGCATGCACACCCTGGCTTCGACAACCGGGCACGGTGATGCGGTGGGAACAATGGAGGTAATACCGGGAATGTCCGGCCCACCGGGGAAAAGAGGTTCGGCTACGGCCGGTGTCACCATGCCGAGTCCGGCCACAGCGGCCGCGGCGACCGCCGCGAAACGTGCTGTCCAACCGAGAATGCTCATCGAGTTTCGTACCCTCTCTGTCCGCCTCGCCGCGCCTTCTGCCGGTCGTTAGGTACGACGACAGCGCGGTGCCGGGCTGGGCGGTCACTATGGAGTCAGCTTGTGGGCGTGCCCGGCGAGTTACCCATGTACGCACAAGATCAGGTGTTGCGACTAACAAGCGAACGAAAGAGCTACAGAGATCATCGGTTACGGGCTTCGATTCACCAAATCAACGCCCAGAAAAAGACCAAATAGAAACAAAAGGGCCGGGCACGCGATTCGCGCACCCGGCCCTGTCGGCTGAAATGTCAGAAGTTGATCATGTGCCCCGCGAGGCCGTGAATCGCTTCCTGCACCGCTTCGCTCAGCGTCGGGTGCGTGTGCACATTGCGGGCCACCTCGTTCACCGTGAGGTCCCACTTCTGCGCCAGCGTCAGTTCCGGCAGCAGCTCGGACACATCGGGGCCGATCAGGTGCCCGCCGAGGAGTTCGCCGTGCGCGCCGTCGGCGATCAGCTTCACGAAACCGGTCGGGTCGCCGAGGCCGTGCGCCTTGCCGTTGGCCTGGAACGGGAAGGTGGCGACCTTCACGTCGTAGCCCTCGTCGCGGGCCTGCTGCTCGGTGAGACCGAAGCTGGCGACCTGCGGCTGGCAGAAGGTGGCGCGCGGCATCATCCGGTAGTCGCCGAGGGTCATCGTCTCAGCGCCGCCGATGGTCTCGGCCGCGACCACGCCCTGCGCCTCCGCCACGTGGGCGAGCTGCAGCTTGGCGGTGACATCACCGATCGCGTAGATGTGCGCCACGTTGGTGCGCATGTAGTCGTCGATCTCGATGGCGCCACGGTCGGTGAGGGCGACACCGGTGGTCTCCAGGCCGTAGCCCTGCACCCGCGGCGCGAAGCCGACAGCCTGCAGCACCTTGTCGACCGTGACGGTCTCGATCGCGCCGGACTTGTTGTCCTTGATCTGGACGGTGACCTTGGAGCCGTCGTCGTCGATCGACTGCACGGCCGCACCGGTGGTGATGGTGACGCCGAGCTTCTTGTACTGCTTGGTGATCTCTTTGGAGACGTCGGCGTCCTCATTGGGCAGCGCGCGGTCGAGGAACTCCACGATCCGCACGTCGACGCCGTAGTTCTTGAGAACGTAGGCGAACTCCATGCCGATCGCGCCCGCGCCGACGATCAGGATCGAGCCCGGTAGGTCACGGGTGAGGATCTGCTCCTCGTAGGTGACCACGTTGTCGGAGAGCTGGGTGCCCGGCAGCAGCTTGGTGGTGGTGCCGGTGGCGATGATGACGTTGTCGAACGTGACCGTCTCGCTGCCACCCTTGGTCAGGGCGACATCGATCGAGTTCGGGCCGGTGAAGGTACCGAGGCCGTCGAACTCGTCGATCTTGTTCTTCTTCATCAGGAAGTGCACGCCCTTGACCCGACCGTCGGCCACCTTGCGGCTGCGATCGAAGGCGGCACCGAAGTCGAAGCTGACCTCACCGGAGATGCCGAAGGTCTTGGCTTCCTTCTGGAAGATATGGGCCAGCTCGGCGTTGCGCAGCAGTGCCTTGGACGGGATGCAGCCCACGTTCAGGCACACGCCACCCCAGTATTTCTGCTCGACAATCGCTGTTCGCAGGCCGAGTTGAGCGGCACGGATCGCGGCGACATATCCGCCGGGACCAGCGCCGAGAACGACGACATCGTAGTGGGAAGTCACGGCACCGAGCCTAACTCTGTTTCGAGGAGTTCACCCACCCGTCCCCCACATAGGTGAGATGAGCCCTCGACCGGCGGTGCGCGCCCCGACCGCTCTTGCCGCGGCATCGCCGCACGACCGGATCGAGCAGTACTGTCGAGATCGTGAGCGGCGGGGCAGTGAGCAGCCGAACAGCCCAGAGCGCGCTGACCGACGGCGCGTCCGCCGATGGCCAGGGGATCGGCAGTCGGCTCGACGGCACGGTGTCGACACACCTGGTGCGGCTGCTGGTTCAGGCCGCCCGGCAAGCGGGCGCGGCCGAGGATCAGCTGACTCGCATCCCCGGCACCGACGAGGTGGTGTTGCGCGGTGAGCTGAACCGGATTCCGATGAGTTCGTTGCTGCGGCTGTGGGAGTTGATCGCGCATGCGCGCCCGGCGGGAGCGGGTGCCGCGGTGGCCGCCGCGGCACCGCTCGGCGCGCTGAATACCTGGGACTACCTGGTGACCGGCGGTGCGACACTGACGGATTCGCTGCGTGCCGCTCAGCCGTACCACCGCCTGGTCACCGCGGCGACCGAAGGTTTCGACCTGTCCGGCGAGGCCGATCTCACCATCGGCTACCGCACCTCGGCGGGCGATCCCGCGGTGGCGTCGGTGGTCAACGAGTACGTGATGGCCTACTACCTGCGCCGGGCCCGCGAAGCGACCGGCCGCCCCATCATTCCGACCAGGGTGAGTTTCGGCCACAGCGCACCAACCGACCGCGCCGACCTGGTCGCCGTATTCGGCACGGACAGCATCGAATTCGACGCCGCTACCGACTCGATCACCTTCCATGCCGACGACGCCAACGCCCCGCTCCCCCGCGCCGACCCGATGCTCGCCGATCTGATGCGCAGCCACGCCGGCCTGGTTCTGTCTTCCTCGCGCACCATCGCCGGCCCCCTCGATGCTTTTCGCCTCGCCCTCGCCGACGCCATCGACGCCGTCGACCCCACCCTGGCCCGAGTCGCGAAAACCCTGGCGATGAGCCAGCGCACCCTGCAACGCCACCTCGCCGAACACGGCACCACCTGGCGCGACGAACTCGACCTGCTCCGCTACGAACGCGCGAAAACCCTGCTGGACCAAGGACTCACCAGAAGCGTGATCGCCCGGCGCCTCGCTTTCACCGACGACCGCGCCTTACGAAAGGCCCTCCACCGCTGGACTGGGTCGACACCCGCCGACCACCCAACCCCCTGAGCACGGCGGGATCGTCGCCCGGCCGGGACGTCAGCGCGGTGGTGTCAGGTGCGCCGACAGGAGGGGTGCGTATCTCGGTTATGCGCCGCGGCATCGAAGTTCCAGACGTGGCGTGAACGGACCGGGTGCTGGCGCGCGAGGACCTCGAAAGGCCCGATCGGGCGGCATAACGTTGTCATCACCGGAGCAAAACACCGGCTGACCTCGAAAGAAGGCTCGATCATGTCGAACACGGCCACCCGCGCACTGCCCACCTTCACCCGCGAGATCCACCTCGCCGCCCGCCCGAACGGCGCACCGGTCGGCACCGATTTCGCCTTGGTTGAGCGAGACCTGCCGGAGCTCGGCGAGGGCGAGATCCTGGTCCGCAATACCTGGATGTCGGTCGATCCGTACATGCGCGGCCGGATGGACGACAAGGCGTCCTACATCGCGCCGTTCGAACTCGGTGCGGCCCTGGATGGTTCGGCGGTCGGCCTGGTGATCGCCTCCCGCTCAGCCGATATCGCGGTCGGGGCGACGGTCTCGCATTTCGCGGGCTGGCGCGAACATGCCGTCGTCGATGCCGCGACCGCGACACCGATCGACCCGGAACTCGCCGCACCGCAACACTTCCTGAGCGTGCTCGGTACCACCGGCCTCACCGCGTATGCCGCACTCACCGACGTCGCCCAGGTGAAGCCCGGCGACACCGTGTTCATCTCGGCTGCCGCGGGCGCGGTCGGCAGCGTGGCGGGGCAGATCGCCAAGGCGCTCGGCGCGAAGCGGGTGATCGGCTCGGCCGGTGGTCCGGTGAAGACCCGGAAGTTGCTCGAGGAATTCGGGTTCGACGCGGCGATCGACTACCGTGCCGGCGACCTCGGTGGTCAGCTCACGGCCGCCGCACCCGATGGCATCGATGTCTACCTCGACAGCGTCGGCGGCGAACACCTGAAAGTCGCCATCGAGTCACTCAACCAGCACGGTCGTGTCGCCCTGGTCGGCGCGATCAGCGGCTACAACGGCGCCACCGCCCAGCAGATCCCCGACCTCTACCTCGCCGCGACGAAGGAGATCACCCTGCGCGGCATGCTGGTGACCAGCTACTTCCCGATCTTCGGCGAATACATCGGCAAGGCCGCGGGCTGGCTCGCCGACGGCACCCTCCACACCACCGAAACCGTCTACGAAGGCCTCGACCAGGCCCCCGCCGCCTTCCTCGGTGTCCTCACCGGCGCCAACACCGGCAAAATGCTCGTCCACCTCGCCTGACGGACTGCCCCGCCGCGCATCGGCCCGGCGGGGCACAGCACGTCACGCACGCCAGACCTGGCTTGCGACCCGGGCGAAGTTGCCGCCGAAGATCGCTTCGCGCTCGGCGGCGGTGAAATCACGGTCGGCGAGCAGCTCGTCCAGACCGGGCACGTCGGATTCGCCGAGCAGGTCCTCGGGCGGGGTCCATTGCAGCGGTCCCCATTTCGTGTAGGCGTCGGAGAACGCGCCGGGGTTGTCGTGGATCTCGTCGTTGAATTCCTGACCGTCGAACGAGTAGTCCGACCCGATTCCGATGTGGTCGATTCCCACCAGGTCGACGCCGTATCGGATGTGGTCAGCCATCGCCGCGACCCGTTCGGCGCGCCCGGCGGGCTCGTTGCGGCCGACGAAGATGCCGACGCCGTTGATACCGATCACCCCACCGGTGGCGGCACACGCCAGCGCTTGCTCATCGGTGATATTGCGCGGGTGTTCCCACAGCACGGCGAAATTGGAATGGCTGTAGATCATCGGGACCGAGGTGTGGGTGGAGAGATCGAGACCGGTGCGGCGCGAGCAGTGCGAGCCGTCGGCGAACATGCCGACCTCGTTGAGCTTGCGCACCAGGTCTTTTCCGTAGCCGGTCAGCCCGGTGTCGTCGATATCGAGGCAACCGCAGCCGGCCGCGTTGGAATGGTTGTAGGTGGGCAGTAGCGAACGAACGCCGAGGTCGTAGAACAGTTCCAGGTTGTCGAGATCACCGTCGAGCGGCCCGGAGTCCTCGAGGTCGAAGGCCAGCGAGATCACCTCTGGTGCCCCGATATCGCCCACCCGATCGACCAGCCGGAACCGCGGATCCGCCCCCGCGTGGTCCCGGAACTGGTGCAGCAACGCCAGCGAATCGTCCTTGGTCTGCGCCGAGTACCCGACGTTCACCGACAGATACGACCCCAACGGGTACCGAGCCAGGTCCGCGACCCGGGCCGTGTGGTGCAACGGCAGACAACAGTGCTGCTCCCACAGGAACACATCCACCTCCGGTTGATTCGTGACCTGTGATCGTACGTTTCGCAGCGCATTCGACGCCGGACCGACGCTAACGCGATGTCTGATCCGTCCGATAAATCGATACTGCGCCCCTACTCCAAGGCCCTGATCTAAGGCGGTGCGACATGCGTCGCTTCCTCATCCTCCTCGCCGCATTCGCTGCCTGCGTCGGCCTATCGACCCTGCCCGCGGCCGCCACCCCGTCCTACTGCGGACTCGTCTGGGGCTCACAGGACAAATCGAATCCGACCTACTCGCCGGCCACCCTCACCACCGTGCGAGCAGGCCGTCACGAGTGCTTCGACCGCATGGTCGTCGACCTGGCGGGCCCGTCGGCGGGCTACCTGGTGCGATATGTCGATACCGTCACCGAGGACGGCTCCGGCGCCCCTGTCCCCTTGCGCGGCGGCGCGTTCCTCCAGGTGACGGTCAACGCGCCGGCCTACGACGACGCGGGCAACATGACGTATCGCCCCACCGACCGCACCGAACTCGCGAATGTCAGCGGCTATCAAACGTTGCGCCAGATTGCCTGGGCGGTCTCGTTCGAAGGCCAGTCGACGATCGGCCTCGGCGTCCGCGCCCGCCTCCCCTTCCGCGTGAGCACCCTCGATAACCCCACTCGGGTGGTCATCGACGTCGCTCACTACTGGTGATTCACCAACCCTGCCGCTCCGGGCGCGAACCGATCAGCTCATCGGGCTTGGCGCTCGACCGCGAGCGGTAGACGACATAGGGCCGGTAGAAGTAGCTGAACGGTGCGCTGAAGGCGTGCACGAGCCGGGTGAACGGCCAGAGCGCGAACAAGATCAAGGCGACCGTCACGTGGATGTGGAACGACAGCGGCGCCTGCGCCATCAAGTCACCACGCGGCTGCAGAATCCAGATCGAACGGAACCACGGCGACACCGTTTCCCGGTAGTTGTGTTCGGGCCCGATCGCGCCGGACCCGAGCAAGGTGGTCGCCAGCCCGGTGATCAACGCGCAGACCAGGACCAGGTACATGAGCTTGTCGTTGAGGGTGGTCGCGGTGAAGACCGGACCGTTGCGGCGGCGACGATAGATCAGCAACACGATGCCGGTGAGGGTGGCCACGCCCGCGATGCTGCCGAGTGCGATGGCTTGGATGTGATAAACGTGCTGGCTCATGCCGATGGCGTCGGTCCAGGATTCCGGGATGACCAGCCCGATGATGTGGCCGACGATCACCACCATCATCCCGTAGTGGAACAGCGGACTGCCGATGCGCAGCAGTCTGGACTCGTAGAGCTGTGAGGACCGGGTGGTCCAGCCGAACTTGTCGTATCGGTAGCGCCACCAGGTGCCGACGATCAGGATCGCCAGACTCACGTACGGAACGATGTCCCAGTAGATCTCACCCGCCGACACATCGTTGGCTGCCATATCACCGAAGTCCTTTCGCTACAGCGGGTTCCCGGCCTTGCGCAGTGCGGCGCGGTGGCACGGTGAGGGTGAACGGGGCAAGCCCCACCGATTCGGCCGCCGGTCCCGTGTCGACCAGCCTGCGGGCCCAGCCGAGGTCCTGCTCGGTTGCCTGCGGCAGGGTCGCGATGACCGCGGACAGCACCGGGGCGTAGCGCGAATCCTCGTCCGAGAGCGCGAGTCCGATCGCGTGGATCGCGCGCCGATACGCGGTGAGCAGGGCGCCACCGGCGACGGGGTCCACGGTGGCGGCGAACTCGAGCACGACGGGTAGATGGTCGGCGACCTCGCCGCTCGGCGGCTCCACGCCTGCGCCGCGGTATGCCTCGGAGAAGGCGAGCATCGCCGTGCCACGATTGCGCGTATCACCGTCGGTCCAGTACGTGAGCAGCAGCGTTGCCCGCCTGCGCAGGTCGAATGTCTCGGTGAACTGTTGTGCCGCGGCTACTTCGGAGAGCGAACCCAGTTCGGTCGCCACCCGGAGCAACGGCTCGGCCTGCTCGCGCGGCAGGTGGGCGCACAGTTGCGCGACGAGTTCGAGTCGCGTTCGGTGTTCGCTGTCGGGATAGGCCAGCAGCAGCGAGGCCGCCTGCCACACCAGTCGCTGTTCGGCGGCGCGCCGGGCCGCGCGAGGGCGCATCATGCGCGGCCGCCCGGGAACATGCCCTCCGGTGCGCCCTTGCCGTCCCAGTTCAGCAGATTGACCCGAGAGCCGTTGCCCGCGGCGGTGGATTCACTGGTCTGGCGCTGTTTGAGCGCGTGGAATGTCTCCACCGCGACCGGCACCGGTTTGCCGCTGGTCTCGCCGAAGGGACCCGAAACCTGTTCGTACATCCCGGGTCCGCCATCGAAGTCGAGGGCACAGTCCGCCACGGATTCCTCAAGCTGATGCCCCTGATCGGCATAGGCCGAGGGAATCACGTACCGGTCTTCGATTTTCGCCAGCGCCAACAGCCGGTACATCTCGTACATCTTTTCCTCGGTCATCCCGACGGCCGCGGGAATATCGGCTCGCGGCTCACGTCCGAGGTTGATATCGCGCATATACGACCGCATCGCGGCCAGCTTGCGCAAAACCACCGCCACCGCTTCGGTATCCCCCGCGGTGAACAGTCCGGCCAAGTACTCCAGGGGAATTCGCAACGATTCGAGTGCACCGAACAGGTTGCCCGCATCCTCGCCGTCGTGCCCGTCCCGGCTGACCGCGTCGACCACCGGCGACAGCGGCGGGACGTACCACACCATCGGCATCGTCCGGTATTCCGGATGCAGTGGGAGCGCCACCCGGAAGTCCTTGATCAGCGCGTGAATCGGGGACCGTTGTGCCGCCTCGATCCAGCTGTCCGGAATGCCGGAGGCACGCGCTCCCGCGACAACGTCCGGATCGGCGGGATCGAGCAGCACGTTCACCTGCGCCTCGTACAGATCGCGCTCATCGGCGACGGCGGCAGCGTCGAGCACCTTGTCCACGTCGTAGAAGATCAGCCCGATATACCGCAACCGGCCGACGCAGGTCTCCGCGCAGACCGTCGGCAAGCCGACCTCGACCCGCGGATAGCAAAAGGTACATTTCTCGGCCTTGCCGGTCTTGTGGTTGAAATACACCTTCTTGTACGGGCATCCGGAGATGCACATCCGCCAGCCACGGCACTTGTCCTGGTCGACGAGCACGATTCCGTCCTCGGTGCGCTTGTACATCGCGCCGGAAGGACAGGACGCGACGCATGCCGGATTGAGGCAGTGCTCGCAGATACGCGGCAGATAGAACATGAAGGTCTGTTCGAGATCGGCCTTCACCTTCTCGCTCACCTTCGCCAGCACCGGGTCGCCGGGGAGGATCTCGGGCGACCCGGCTAGATCGTCATCCCAGTTGGCCGAGCCCTTGATCATCATCGGCGCGCCGGTGAGCAGGCTGCGCGGTGCGGCTACTGGAACCTGGTCGCTCAGTGGGGCATTGGTCAAATTCTCGTAGTCGTAGGTCCAGGGCTCGTAGTAGTCCTCGATCGAGGGCATCTTCGGATTGGCGAAGATATTGGCGAGCTTGCTGAAACGGTCGCCGCCGAGCAAGCGCAACCGGCCGTTCTTCATAGTCCAGCCGCCGCGCCACTTCTCCTGATCCTCATAGGTGCGCGGATAGCCTTGTCCCGGACGGGTTTCCACATTGTTGAACCACACGTATTCGGTGCCGGTGCGGTTGGTCCACGCCTGTTTGCAGGTCACCGAACAGGTGTGGCAGCCGATGCACTTGTCCAGGTTCATCACCATCGCCAACTGCGCCATGACTTTCATCAGTACGTCACCTCCTGGCTGCGGCGACGGACCACGGTGACTTCGTCGCGCTGATTTCCGGTCGGGCCGAGATAGTTGAACGCGAACGAGGTCTGGGCGTAGCCACCCGCCAGATGCGTCGGTTTGATCAGCAACTGAGTGAGCGAATTGTGAATGCCACCACGGGTTCCGGTGGTCTCCGACAGCGGGACATCGATGGTGCGTTCCTGCGCGTGATACACGTACACCACACCGTCGGGCATGCGCTGGGACACGATCGACCGGCAGACCAGCACACCGTTGCGGTTCACCGCCTCGACCCATTCGTTGTCGCGCACGCCGATCTTCGCCGCGTCGCCGGGGCTCATCCACATGGTCGGGCCGCCGCGCGAGAGCGACAGCATCAGCAGGTTGTCCTGGTATTCGGAGTGGATCGACCACTTCGAATGCGGGGTCAGATAGCGCAGGGTCAGCCCGACACCGTCGCGGGTTTCCCCGATTCCGGGTTCGCCGAACAGTTTTCCCATATCCAGCGGCGGGCGGTAGATCGGCAGCGCCTCGCCGAGTTCCTCCAGCCAATCGTGGTCGACGTAGAAATGCATGCGACCGGTGAGCGTGTGGAAAGGCTTGAGGAATTCGATGTTCTGGGTGAACGGCGCGTAGCGGCGCCCACCGGTTTCGCTGCCCGACCACTCCGGACTGGTGATCACCGGCACCGGTCGGGATTGGGTCTCCGCGAACGTGATTCGACGTTCCTCGCTGCCCTCGGCCAGCTCCACCATGTGGCGCCCGGTGCGCCGGTCCAGTTCCTCGAACCCCGCCACCGACAGCCTGCCGTTGGACGTGCCCGACAGCATGAGAATGGTCTCGGCCATCTTCTCGGCCGTCTCCAGCGCCGGACGGCCTGCTGCCACACCGGAATTCATCACGCCGTGCAGTCGGCCCAGCTCGACGACTTCCTGATCCGGGAATACGGTGATGCCCTTGGTCGTCAGACCCGCCTTCTCGACCAGCGGGCCCAGTGCCGCCCATTTCTCCGCGATGGCGGCGTAATTCCGCTCGACCACCGCCAGTGGACCCATCGTTTTACCCGGCACCGGAACATCGCCGGTGTCCTGCCAATTCGACTGGGTGCCATGGGGATAGGCCATCGCACCGGGGGTGTCGTGCTGCAATGTGCCGAGCACGACATCGGTGCGGGTGCCCAGGTGCACCGCCGCCATCGCCGAGAACGCGCGGGCGATCGTGGCGAACGCGTCGAAATCGGACCTGGTTTCCCACGGTGGGTCGATGGCCGGGGTGAAGGCGTTCATGAAGGGGTGCATATCGGTGCTGGACAGGTCGGCCTTCT
This sequence comes from Nocardia sp. NPDC059195, assembly GCF_042754695.1. Classification (NCBI taxonomy): domain Bacteria; kingdom Bacillati; phylum Actinomycetota; class Actinomycetes; order Mycobacteriales; family Nocardiaceae; genus Nocardia; species Nocardia sp. NPDC059195. The sequence continues at coordinate 115,161 of NZ_JBHZBG010000009.1, forward strand.
CGTACCAGGTGGCCGCGGGCAGCACGACATCGGAGAACAGGGTGGTCGAGGTCATCCGGAAGTCGATCGACATCAGCAGGTCGAGCTTGCCCTCCGGCACCGGATCGGGCGAGACCACATCCACGGGACGCTGCCCCGCCTCGGCCAGCGTGTTGCGCACATTCGAACCGGTACCGAGCAGATGCTTCAGGAAGTACTCGTTGCCCTTGGACGAGGAGCCGAGCAGATTCGACCGCCACACGCTCAGCACCCGCGGCCAGTTCTTCGGACTGTCCGGATCCTGGACCGCGAATCGCAGCTTGCCGCTGTGCAATTGGTCGACGGTGTAGGCCACCGGGTCGACGCCCGCGGCGGCCGCCTCGTCGGCCAGGTCCAGCGAGGAACGGTCGAACTGGGGATAGAACGGCGTCCAGCCCATCGCCACGGCCGAGCTCATCACGTCCATGGTGTGCTTGCCGCGGAACAGCCCGCGCCCGGTCGGCGCGGCGAGTACGTCGGCGCGGTAGCCGTCGTAGCGCCACTGGTCGGTGTGCGCGTACCAGTACGAGGTGCCTGCCATCAGGCGCGGCGGGCGCGACCAGTCGGTGCCCATCGCGACGGTGGACCAGCCGGTCACCGGCCTGCATTTCTCCTGCCCGACATAGTGGGCCCAGCCGCCGCCGTTGCGGCCCATCGAACCGGTGAGCAGCAGCATCGCCAGAATCGCGCGGTAGGTGGCGTCGCCGTGGAACCACTGGCAGATCCCCGCGCCCATGATGATCATGCTGCGGCCGCCGGAATCGACGGCGTTGTCGGCGAATTCGCGGGCGATCCGGATCACCTGCGCGCCCGAGACACCGGTGATCGGTTCCTGCCAGGCGGGGGTGTAGAGCGAACCGGGATCGTCGTAGCCGCTGGGCCATTGCCCCGGCAGGCCCGGCCGCGCCACACCGTACTGGGCGAGCATGAGGTCGAAGACCGTGCAGACCGGACGGCCGGCGACCATCCGCACCGGCACCCCACGATCGATCGTCTCGCCGTGGCCGTCGACGGTGTCGAAGCGCGGCATCGTCACCACCACCGACCGCCCGTCGCCCGTATCGGCAACGGTCAGCGCGGGTTGCAGATCACCGAGGTCGAGGTTCCATTTCCCGACACCTTCCTGCCCGAACCGGAAGCCCAGCGAGCCGTGCGGTACCGCGGGCTCGCCGGTGACGCTGTCGATGAGCACCGGCTTGAAGGCGGCGTTCTCGGCGCTGGAGCCGAGTTCGGCGGCGGTGAGATTCTTGCCGGGAACCAGGCGTCCGTCGCGTTCGACCAGGCTGACCAGAAAGGGCAGATCGGTGAACTGCCGGACGTAGTCGACGAAGAACGGCTCCCGTTCGCGCACGAAGTAGTCGGTGAGGATGACGTGCCCCATCGCCATCGCCATCGCGCCGTCGGTGCCCGCCGCGCACGGCATCCATTCGTCGGCGAATTTGGTGTTGTCGGCGTAGTCGGGGCTGACCGTGACGACCTTGGTACCGCGGTAGCGCACCTCGGCCATCCAGTGGGCGTCGGGCGTGCGCGTCACCGGCACATTGGATCCCCACATCATCAGATAGGAGGCGTCCCACCAGTCACCCGACTCCGGCACATCGGTCTGGTCACCGAAGACCTGCGGCGAGGCCACCGGCAGGTCGGCGTACCAGTCGTAGAACGAGGTCATCACCCCGCCGATCATCTCGACGAACCGCGACCCCGCCGCGAAGGACACCATCGACATCGCCGGGATGGGTGAGAACCCGGCCACCCGGTCCGGGCCGTATTCGGCGATGGTGTGCACGTGCGCCGCGGCGATCATCTCGACCGCCTCGTCCCAGCTCACCCGCACCAAACCGCCCATGCCCCTGGCCTTTTGATAGGTGCGGCGCCGATCCGGATCGGCTTGCAGGTCGGCCCAGGCCAGGACGGGATCGCCGAGCCGCCGTTTGGCTTCGCGATACATCTCGACCAGCACACCGCGCGCGTACGGGTAGCGCACCCGCGTCGGCGAGTAGGTGTACCAGGAGAAGGCGGCCCCACGAGGACAGCCACGCGGCTCGTAATCCGGCCGGTCGGGGCCTGCCGAGGGGTAGTCGATGTCCTGGGTCTCGCAGGTGATGATGCCGTCTTTGACGTAGACCTTCCACGAGCACGACCCGGTGCAGTTCACGCCGTGGGTCGAGCGCACCACCTTGTCGTGACTCCACCGGTTGCGATAGAAGATGTCGCCCTCGCGACCGCCGGAACGGGAGATAGTGCGCAGATCAGCGGATTCGACACCGGGGGTGAAGAACCGGCCGCTGCGCACCAACAGGTCTTCGACGGGTCCGCCGATCCGCGCTCGAGATGCCACTGTTCATTTCTCCTTCGACGAGGTCCGATCAGGGATGGCGCGGGGAGCACCGCTACTCGACGGCGTGCAGCTTGAACACGGTGTAGGCCAGCGCGGCCAACGCGGTCGCGGCCAGCAGCAGCAGGCCGACGGCGTAGCTGTTGCTCGCTTCGTTGTAGGTCATGCCCATGATCAGCGGCGGGAAGTAGCCGCCGAGCCCGCCCGCGGCCGACACGACGCCGGTGACGCTGCCGACGCTCTGCGCGGGTGTTCGCCGCGCCACCCAGGCGAACACGCCACCGGTGCCGACCCCGAGGAACAGCGCCAGGGCGATGAACGTGGCCGCCGAGGCGACATCGGCAGGCGGCTTGAACGAGGCCACCACCGCCATCACCGCGGTGCCGGCCAGCGAGACGATCACGATGTATTTCGGCGCGATGCGGTCGGAGAGCGCGCCACCGATCGGGCGCGCGATCACCGCGGCGAGCGCGAAGGCCGCGGTGCGGCTGCCCGCGTCGACCGCGGAGAAGCCGTAGATGTGTTTGATGTAGGTCGGCAGATACGAGCTGAAGGCGACGAACCCGCCGAACACCACCGCGTACAGGAACGACATCTCCCAGGTGACACCCAGCTTCATCGCGGCGCGCAGCTTGGGCAGCACCGGTTCGGTGTTCGGGGTGAAATCCGGCGAGTTCCGCATGAACAGGATGCACAGCACCGCGGTCACCGCGAGCGCGGCCGCCACGATCAGGTGGGTGGGCAGCAGCCCGAACCAGCGGACGAACCGGGGCGTGAAGAACGCCGACACCGCGGTGCCGACCATGCCCGCCCCGAACACGCCGGTCGCGAAGCCGCGCCGGGCAGGCACGTACCAGGAGTTCGCGAACGGGATGCCGACGGCGAAGATGGTGCCGGGGATGCCGAGCAGGAAGGCGAACACCAGCATCAGCGGGTAGGACTCGATGCTGCCCGCGATGCCGACCGCGATCACCGGCACGATCGAGGCCAGCGAAACCGCGATGAACATGGTTCGGCCGCCGATGCGGTCGGTGAGCGCGCCGGACACGATCCGGCCGAGCGAGCCGACGAGAATCGGCATCGCCACCATGATCGAGGCCGCCATGCTGCTGAGCGCCATCTTGTCGGCGTAGTTCGGCGAGAGGGGGCCGATGAGGTTCCACGCCCAGAAGTTGATGGCCGAAACCCAGGTGGCCAGGGCGAGATTGAGGGTCGGGGACCCGGTGCGTACCGCTGCCTGTAGCGAGGTCACCAACCTAGGAGAACACACTCGCCCGAACCAGGTGGGACAACACGCAACAGATCGGCAACCATCGAACGCTCTACTGCTACCTGCACATAGAGGATACGAAAGCCGTGCACGCGCAGCTGAATGCCCGGTGCAGCAAACCATCGACCAGCATGGGTGCGAATGCGGTCGGCCGCATCGGCAACAATGTGGGAATGAGCGGCGTTGAGCAGAATGTGACCGATCCCTATCTCTGGCTCGAGGACGTGACCGACGAGGGCGCGCTGGACTGGGCGCGCGCCCGCAACGAGGTGGTGGGCCACCGGTTCGCCGCCACCGACCGATTCGCCGATATGGAGCGTCGTGTACTGGCGATGCTCGACGACGACACCAAGATCGCCTACCCAGGCAGGCGGGGTCCGTGGCTGTACAACTTCTGGCGTGATGCGCAGCATCAACGCGGACTGTGGCGGCGCACGACGTTCGAGTCCTACGCCACCGATGCGCCCGAGTGGGATGTGCTGATCGATGTCGACGCGCTGGCCGAGGCCGACGGGGAGAACTGGGTGTGGTCGGGTGCCGCGGTGCTGCGGCCCTCGCAGGAGCGCGCCATCATCCACCTGTCCCGCGGTGGTGCCGACGCGGGCGTCGAGCGCGAATTCGACTTGCTCACCAGGCAATTCATCGCCCCGGCGGACGGCGGGTTCTCCTTGCCGGAGGCCAAGTCACGAATCGGCTGGATCGACGCCGACACCGTCTACGTCGGCACCGATTTCGGACCAGGATCGCTCACCGACTCCGGATACCCGCGCATCGCCAAGCGCTGGCGACGTGGCACGGAGTTGTCCACAGCCGAAACGGTGTACGAGGGTAAGCCGAGCGATGTGTCGATCAGCGCCGGGTACGACCGCCACCCCGGCTACGAGCGCCACTACCTGCACCGGTCGACGGACTTCTTCAACAGTGAGGTGTCGCTGCTCGGCGACGGCGAATGGCGCCTCATCGAAACCCCCACCGACGCGGACGTCGACTGGTACCGCGACTGGCTGCTGGTGCGCCTGAAGACCGAATGGACACCGGCCGACACCACCTACGCTCCCGGCAGCCTGCTGGTCACCGACCTGAACGACTTCCTCGCCGGCTCGAGGGAGTTCGAGGTTCTCTTCGCCCCCGACCCGCACACCTCGCTGGAATCGTGGGGATGGACCGAGAACCACCTGATCCTGACCACTCTGCACGATGTGCAGACCGGATTCCGGGTGCTCACACCCGGCCCGGACGGGTGGACGACCAGCACGCTCACCGACTCCCCCGCGATGTCGTCCACCTCGGTCAACAACCTCGACCCGCTAGAGGGCGGCGACGAATTCATGCTCACCACCACCGGTTTCACCACGCCGACCACGCTGCTCAGCAGCGCCATCGGCGAAACCGCGGTGACCTTGAAGCAGGCGCCCGGCTACTTCGATGCCACCGGCATCGAGACCGAGCAGTTCTTCGCCACCTCCGACGACGGAACCGCAGTGCCCTACTTCGTGATTCGGCATCGTGACCGCTGCGGCACGCCGGGCCCGACGATCATGAACGGATACGGCGGCTTCGAAATCTCCAAGACCCCCACCTATCTCGGCTCCGCGGGCATGAACTGGCTCGAACGCGGCGGCACCTACGTGATGACCAATATCCGCGGCGGCGGCGAGTACGGACCCGAATGGCACACTGCCGCACTGAAAGAGCACCGGCACCGCGCCTTCGAAGACTTCGCCGCGGTCGCCCGCGACCTGGTCACCCGCGGCATCACCACCCCCGACCGGCTCGGCGCGATCGGCGGCAGCAATGGCGGGCTGCTGATGGGCGTGATGCTCACTCGCTATCCGGAACTGTTCGGCGCCATCGTCTGCCAGGTGCCGCTGCTGGATATGAAGCGTTACCACCTGCTGCTGGCCGGTGCGTCGTGGGTCGCCGAATACGGCGACCCGGACAAGCCGGAGGAATGGGCCTACATCAGCGAGTATTCGCCGTATCAGAACACCGACACCGGCAAGCAGTACCCGCCGATCCTGCTCGCCACTTCCACCCGCGACGACCGGGTGCATCCCGGTCATGCGCGAAAGATGGCCGCGCTGCTGGAGTCTCAGGATCGCACCGTCTGGTACTACGAGAACATCGAGGGTGGTCACGGCGGTGCCGCCGACAACAAGCAGTCGGCGTACCTGTCCGCGCTGGTCTACGAGTTCTTCATCCAGATGCTGATCGAGGGCCGCCGCTCGGCCTGAGCCTGCGCGGTCGTCGCCGGATCAGCGGTCGCGCAACCACTTCTCCACCGCGTCAACGGTGGAGTCCGGATTGGTGATCCAGCCGATGTGCCCCAGGGCCTCCGGCTGGAACCACCGGGTGATCTGCGCACCGGTCAGCTTGCCGAGCAGGTGGTCGGCGGAGGTCTGTGGGGCCATGTCGTCACCGGCGACGGTGATCGACAGGACCGGGAACTTCAGCCGCGACATCCGCTCGTCGTAGTCGATATCGGCGCCGACGGGCACGAAGCGCCCGGTGCGCGCCAGCCTGGCCCAATCCGACATGAGCACTTTGGACTGCCTGCCGTACGCGCGCTTGCCGAGCAGGTCCCCCGGCCAGAACCCGGCCAGGTTCGACGCGACCGCCACCGCGGCGGTACCGACCAGCACACCCGGACCGAGAACACCGCGAAACCCCCGGAAGTACGGGGTGCCGGAAGCGACCAGGATCAGGCCCCCGAGCCTGCCGCGCACCCGAGCCGCGTACATCGCCGAGAGCTGCCCGCCCATGCTGTGGCCGAGCAGGTACGGCGTGCTGGCCGGGAACCGGTTGCGCACCGCGGCCAGGATCGCCGGAAAGTCCACCGAGACCAATTCTTGGTAGCCGTACGAACTTCCGGCATCAGGACGAGGTGTGCTCGCACCCTGACCACGCAGTTCGCCGATGGCGACGTCGAATCCGCAGGCGGCCAGCCGGTGTCCGAAATACTCGTAGTACTCCCCCGGCACGGCCAGGCCGGGCACGATGACCACGACCGGGCGTGGCGCGTCGGCGGTGACCGGATGCCGGTGTACACCGGTGGCCGGAATGAGCCGGACCGGCAGGGTGCTGCCGTCGGGTACCTGGATCGGGACGATCTCGACCCGCGCCATCAAGCCCCGACCGCGCCCAGGATCACCCGGCTCAGCACCTTGATCACCTCGTCGAGCGGAGGGCGCGGGTCGCTGCCGCTCCAGCCGTCGACGACATAGTTCACCGCGCCGATGATCGCGAGCACCCGCAGTTCGTAGTCGCCGGACGGGATTTCACCGTGCATGGCCGCGTCCTCGGCGGCACTGGCCAGCAACGACCCCCACACGCGACGCAGCTCCAGGCGGAACTTCTCGACCTTGGGGCCCGCGCCGACCACTTCGACCAGCGCCACCCGCGCCTTGCGGGGATCGTTGCCGATCGACTCGACGTATGCCCGCACGGCCGCGTCGATCTGCTCAAGCACGGTCGCCTCGGACTTGTCCTCGAGCGCCCTGGCTACCGCCTCACGCGAATGCCGGTCGATCTGCTCGTACAACTCCAGCAGCAGCGATTCGCGGCCGGTGAACTCCTCGTAGAACTGCCGAGACGATAGCCCCGCGTCCTTACAGATGGCACCGACCGAGCTGTTGGCATACCCGTCGCGCGCGAAGACCGTCAGGCCTGACTCCAGAAAACGCGCACGCCGCTGGCGTTGCCGGTCCTCTACGGGTTGCCCGGCATACATTCGTCCCGTATTCGCATCCTGTGACATTGTCGCTGACAATACCTAAGGGCCTGATCCCCTCGTCATGGATCAGGCCCTTAGGCTGCCCTTTCGGCCAACCGCGCGTTAGCCGAAAGTTGGCTACTGCCGTATCAGTTCCCGGAGGCCTGCGCAGAACCGGTGCTCATCGAGCTGGTGAGCAGGCCGAGCAGCAGGGTCAGAATGTTGCCGTCGCTGCTGTCGTCAGTGATGTTGTAAAGCATGTGTCACTCCAAGTCGATGTTTTGTGACTTCGTTGTCACGGGCCATTTGCCGTCTCGGACGATACCCAGACACAATGTGAAGTGGAGGTGTTTTAAAGGAATTTTGTAGAATTTTTTGGCAAAGGACACAAGACCCAAGAAGTTCGGTCTCGCCAAGGGCTGACCAGCCCGGGCTACCGACATGTGAAACGCGAGTGTACCGAGGCGAAAGCTCCCCTTTCGCGGTATCGGGAGTACCCGCGGACAAGTTCCGACCACGGGCGGAGGTCCGGGCGAGGTCACGGTGCTTATGCTGAGCGTGACAGCCCGTCACGTTTACCCCGGAGGCACCGTTGCCGAACACTCTCGAAGCCAGCATCGACATCGCCGCATCGCCGGAAAAAGTCTGGTCGGTGCTCGCCGACCTGCGCCGCATGCCCGAGCTCAGCCCGACGACGTTGAAGATGGTCGCGGTCGGTGGCGTCCGCGACGGCGCGTTCACCGTCAATGTCAACAAGGTCGGCTGGAAGATCTACCCGACCACCTCACGCATCGTGCGCTTCGAGCCGAACAAGGCGCTGGCGTTCCGGATGAACGAGAACCGCACGACCTGGGCCTACGAGCTCGAGCCGACCGCCACCGGCACTCGCGTCGTCGAGACGCGCACGGTCGACGTCAAGGGCTTGCCCGGCTGGCTGCGGGGAACCATCAAGGTCGCCATGGGCGGCGAGGAGAAGTTCGAGGCCGACCTGGTCTCGGGGATGCAGGAGACGCTGAGCAAGGTGAAGGTCGCCGCCGAGCGCTGACCTCGATCATCGTGTGAGCCCGCCGGATCCATCCGGCGGGCTCTTTTTTCTCACGGCAGGTTGTCGCGAATCTCGTCGAGCGCCACCGCGGCGCGCGTGAGCGACTCCTGGACCGCCGCGAGTTCGGCCGCGGTGAATCGCTCGGCGAGCGCGCGCTCCACCGCGATCGCGCGGGCGTCGGCGTCGTCCATCACCGCCCGCCCCTGCTCGGTCAGGCGGGTTTCCAGCACGTTCTTGTGCCACTCGTGCGGGGTGCGGTCGACCAGACCGCGGTCCTGCAGATTGGTCAGGACGGTGTTCATCGTCGGCGGGGTGACGCCGGCCAGCCGGGCCAATGCCGCCGCCGAGATGCCCGGATTCTCCGCGAGGTGCAGCAGCGCGCTGTACTGCGGGACGGTCAGCCCAGCCGGTTTCAGCGCGGCCGTCTTCGTCGCGATCAGGGCTTGCTCGGCGCGCTTGATATACGAGCCGAGCCGCTCGGCGGCGGACATGGACGTCATGCGTTGCATGGTATCCGCCCATCACATCATAATGCCCTTGACGATCATAACGACTCTAATTTACATTATTGTCTGTTGCTTGATGATTGGCATTACATCACTGAGAGGCTTTATCATGTGGAGAACCGTCGCCGTTGCCGCCGCGTGCCTGGCTATGACCGCGTGCGGAACCTCGCCCGCCACACCCACGCTGAGCACCGCCTATGAACTGCCCGGCGCTGCCGTATATCCCGAGGGCATCGGCCTGGACGCCCGCAACGGTGACACCTACGTCGGGTCGTTCGCGGACGGTGCGGTGTACCGAGCGGCCGCCGGCGCATCGCGCGCCGAGGTGTTCCTGCCCGCGGGCGCCGACGGCAGGAAGACGGCGAACGGCCTGAAGGTCGATCGGAGCGGTCGGCTGTGGGTGATCGATTCCGGTGTGGGCGTGAGTGTTTACGACACCGGGTCACGTGCGCTGCTCGCACGGTTCGACGTGCCCGGTGACGCACCGCGTTTCGTCAATGATCTGGATTTCGGCGCGGACGGGTCGGCCTATGTGACCGACAGCGTGCGAAACGTCGTCTACCAGGCGACTATCGGTGCCGGTAGTGCATTGACCGTCGCCTACGACCTGAGCACCGCGCTCGGGCCACGCGATCCGAAGGTGTTCGAGCTCAACGGAATTGTCGCCGACCCGGCCGGGAAGTATCTGATCGTCGTCGCCATGTCAGCGGCCCAGCTGTACCGCATCGACCTCACCGGCGGCCAGGACCCGATCCGAAGAATTGCGCTGAACGGCGGCGACGCACGCCACGGCGACGGGCTGGACCTGCGCGAGGACACCCTGTGGGTAGTGCACAACCTCGACAACACCATCAGCCGCTGGACGCTCACCGACAACGGCGCGACCGCCACTCGCACTGGCGAATTCCACGATCCGGCACTGAATGTTCCCACGACGATGGTGCATTCGGGTGAGCGGGCGCTGATCGTGTCATCGCAGTTCGACAAGGGTGGCCCGCTGGGTCAGGCGGGCACACCGGGGACGTTCGTGGTCTCGGCGGTCAGTGGGTTCTAGCGATGAATTCGCCGAGGACGGAGACGAATTCGTCCGGTTGCTCCACCTGGGGCGAGTGGCCCGCGTGTTCGACGAGGTGGGTGTCGGCGCCCGCGGCGGCGAAGCGGGCGAGGGTCGCGGCGCTGTCGTAGAGGTGGTCGTGGCGGCCGTGGATGGCGAGGACGGGCTGTTCCAGGGCTTGTACGCGGGTGTCGAGTGGTTGCGCGGCGAGGTCGTCGGCTCGAGCACCCACGGCGTAGGCGAGGCCGGTGGGGAGGGTGGCGCGGAAGTCGCGGACCAGCGCGTCGGCCAATCCTGGTGCCGAGTCGTAGCGGAAGCGGGGCGCGAAGGCCGATCGGCTCGCCAGCCGGATCACCGGTGCGGGTGTCCACCGTTGCGCCAGGCGCACCGCCCACGGGCGGACGACCCACTTCGCGGCGGCCGGGATCCTGGCAGCCCGGTAGTCCGGGGCTTGGCCGACGACCACCACGCGGGCGACGCGGTTCGACACGGCCGCGAGTTCCAAGACGATCTCGGCGCCGAACGAATGGCCCACCGCCGTCACGTCGGTGAGGTCGAGGTCGTTCATGAGCGCGACGAGTGGGGCGGTGCGGGCCGCGGCGCTGAAGTCGCCGTCGGCGCCGAGTTCGTGCGCATCGACCCGGATCACCCGGAACTCGCCGGTCATCCGCTCGGCGGCGGCTGCGAACCAATCGACCGAGCCCGGAATGCCGTGGATGCACACGATCGCAGGCGCGGTGGGTTCGCCCTCGTCCAGAAACAACACGTCAACCACCCTAATCGGCGCGGACGCGCAGGGTTTCCGGGAATTCGCGAACGGCGGTTCGAATAGGCTCTGCCCATGCCTACCGCCCTGCTGTACGGCCTCGGTACCGCGGTCCCGCTGCTGATCGGGGTCGCGGTGGGCCTGCGGTGGACGCTGCCGAAGGCCGTGCTCGCCGCGATGATGGCATTCGGTGCCGGAACGATGATCGCGGCGGTGTCGGAGGAGCTCTTCGCGCCCGCCTTCCGCCGCGACGGCGCACTGATCGCGGGCAGCGCGCTGTTCGCCGGTGCGGGGGTGTACGTGGTCGCCAACCACCTCATCGAGAACAAGCTCGGACCTGCCGCGATCGGCTGGGCATTGCTGCTGGGGACCGTGCTCGACGGCGTGCCGGAGAACCTCGCTCTGGGTGTATCCCTCAGCAGCGGAGGCGGATTCGTGTTGCTGGTGGCGATCGCCGCGGGCAATGTGCCCGAAGCGCTCAGCGGGGCGGTGCTGATGCGCGAGCAGCACGGGTTCGAGGCGGGCCGGACGTTCGCGCTGTGGGCGGTAACGGCCTCGGTGCTCGTCGCGGTGACCGTGCTGGGCAACGGATTCGCGGATTCGGTGTCGACGACGGCGATCAGCGCGGTCCAGGCCTTCGCCGGCGGCGCGACGATCGCGGTGCTTGCCGACTCGCTCATTCCCGAGGCCTACCGCGAAGGCGGCTGGTGGGTCGGGATGGCCACCGCGGCAGGCTTCTTCGTCGCTTTCGCCATCGGCTGAACCATTCCGCCCGGTCGCGGCCAGAATTTCCGAACCATCCCGGTGGCAATATTCCGCCGGTTCGCATACGCTTCGCCGCGGATGAATACGCCTCGGGAGGGACGAGTGATCACTCCGAACAGGCCGGAGGACGTAGCCGATACTCGGCACGCGGTGCCGTTGACCCAACTGATACACCTGATGGCGGAGTATCAGCACCTCGGCGCGCACCGTGACACCTTTCTCGCCACCCCCGCCGACGACACCTTCGTGCGCGGCTGCGGCATCGTGGCGGGCTGTATCGCCACCATCGGCGTCATCGTCGCCGCTGTCGGCGCATGGCAAGGCGGTGTGGCACTACTGACGATCGCTGCCGCGCCCGTGCTCCTCGCACTCCGCCGCGGCGTGATCAACCGGCAGAACCGCGCCGCCCGCATCGACCTGTTCGACCACGGCGTCACCGTCTACCGATCGGGCCAGCGTGTGGCCGGATTCCGGTGGGACAGTACCGAAGTGCGTCAGCACTCGATCCCCTTCCACGACACCACGCCGGTCACCTACCTGCTGGAACTGTCGGGCCCCGGCGGTGTCGAGGCGACCATCGACGAAGAGGGTTTCGCCCGCGCCCGCGAATGGGCCCGCGCCATCCAATCCGCTGTCACCGCAACCCAACTCCCCGCCGCGGTTGCCGCCATCGACAACGGCGAAACCGTCCCCTTCGGCGATCTCTCCCTCTCCCTCGACGCCCTCACCTTCCGCGGCGAAGCCCTGCCCTGGGAAGACATCCAGCTCATCGACGCCCGCAGCGGCCACATCCGCATCAAACTCTCCGGCGTGTGGATGTCGCTGGCCCCCGTGAGCACCATCCCCAACTTCTACATCTTCAACGAACTGGCCGAGCGCCTGCGATTGACCCCGGTCGGCTGAGCGCGCGCGTAGGCCGGTCTTCGATCGCCATGTTCACTCCCCTATTTCATGCCGAAGGCCGGCCCACCGAGTGGTGGACCGGCCTTCGTGACTTGCGTTGGGCTAGCTGATCAAGAGATCAGAAGTCCATGCCGCCCATGCCACCGGTGGGGTCGCCCGCGGGGGCGGCCTTCTCCGGCTTGTCGGCGACGACTGCCTCGGTGGTGAGGAAGAGCGCGGCGATGGAGGCCGCGTTCTGCAGGGCCGAGCGGGTGACCTTGACCGGGTCGGCAACGCCGGCGGCCAGCAGGTTCTCGTAGACACCGGAGTCGGCGTTCAGGCCTTCGCCCTCGGGGAGGTTGGAGACCTTCTCGGCCACGACGCCGGGCTCGAGGCCCGCGTTGAAGGCGATCTGCTTGAGCGGAGCCGACAGCGCGACACGCACGATGTTGACACCGGTCGCCTCGTCAGCGGTCAGACCTTCGAAGCCGTCGAGCGCGGGGGCGGCCTGCAGCAGCGCGACGCCACCACCGGCAACGATGCCCTCTTCGACGGCGGCCTTGGCGTTGCGCACGGCATCTTCGATGCGGTGCTTGCGCTCCTTGAGCTCGACCTCGGTGGCGGCACCGGCCTTGATCACCGCAACGCCGCCGGCCAGCTTGGCCAGACGTTCCTGCAGCTTCTCACGGTCGTAGTCCGAGTCCGAACCCTCGATCTCGGCGCGGATCTGCGCCACGCGGCCCTTGATGGCCTCCGCGTCGCCCGCACCCTCGACGATGGTGGTCTCGTCCTTGGTGATGACGACCTTGCGCGCGGTGCCGAGCAGCTCGATACCGGCGGTCTCCAGGGAGAGGCCGACCTCTTCGCTGATGACCTCGCCACCGGTGAGGATGGCGATATCGGCCAGCTGGGCCTTGCGACGGTCACCGAAGCCGGGCGCCTTGACGGCGACGGACTTGAAGGTGCCACGGATCTTGTTCACGACCAGGGTCGAGAGGGCTTCGCCCTCGACGTCCTCGGCGATGATCAGCAGCGGCTTGCCGGCCTGGATGACCTTCTCCAGCAGCGGCAGCAGGTCCTTGACGGTCGAGATCTTCGACGACACCAGCAGGATGTACGGGTCCTCGAGGACCGCTTCCTGACGCTCGGGGTCGGTGACGAAGTAACCGGAGATGTAGCCCTTGTCGAAGCGCATACCCTCGGTCAGCTCCAGCTGGAGCCCGAAGGTGTTGCTCTCCTCGACGGTGATGACACCTTCCTTGCCGACCTTGTCCATCGCCTCGGCGATGAGCTGGCCGATGGCCGAGTCGCCCGCGGAGATACCAGCGGTAGCAGCGATCTGCTCCTTGGTGTCGATCTCCTTGGCGGTGTCGAGCAGCTTGGCGGTGACGGCCTCGACGGCCTTCTCGATGCCACGCTTGAGGCCGAGCGGGTTCGCGCCGGCCGCGACGTTGCGCAGGCCTTCACGCACGAGCGCCTGGGCGAGCACGGTGGCGGTGGTCGTACCGTCGCCGGCGACGTCATCCGTCTTCTTGGCGACTTCCTTGACCAGCTCGGCGCCGATCTTCTCGTACGGGTCCTCGAGGTCGATCTCCTTGGCGATGGAAACACCATCGTTGGTGATCGTGGGGGCGCCCCACTTCTTCTCGAGCACGACGTTGCGACCCTTCGGGCCCAGCGTCACCTTGACAGCGTCGGCGAGGGCGTTCAGACCCCGCTCGAGACCGCGACGGGCCTCTTCGTCGTACGCAATTGTCTTGGCCATTGCGTTGAGATCCTCCACATGTCTATGGCTGACACACGAGACGACCACAGGTTGGATCGCCCCAAAGTTACGCTGGCCAGGTGCGGTGCCCGCGACGGACGACCGAGGGTGTCGATGGAACCCGATCTCACCACCCCGACCTGGCACTCAACAGTCACGAGTGCCAAAGCCATTTTTAGCACTCGGGTGACGAGAGTGCAAGGTCGCGCCCGGGCGCGAAGGACACACCGGGCGCGACCGCCCGCTCAGGCCTCGTCCTGCGCCGAAGCCAGGAACTGATTCAGCAGCTCGACGAGCTCGGCCTCGACGACGGCCTTGTCAAGGCCCACACCGCTGAGTACGCCCGCGCCGTTCTCCTGTTCCAGCAGAGCCAGCAGGATGTGTTCGGTGCCGACGTAGTTATGGCCCAGTCGCAGCGCCTCGCGAAAGGTGAGTTCGAGAACCTTCTTCGTGTCACCGTCGAACGGGATGAGGGCAGGCACGTCACCCTCGGCGGCGGGCAGCGAGGCGGTCGCGGCATCGCGCACCGCGTCCAGCGCGACGCCCCTGGCGACGATCTCCCTAGCGGCCAACCCCTCGGACTGACCGATCAGGCCGAGGATCAGATGCCCGAGCGCGATCTGACCGCTGCCCGAGGCGCGGGCCGCTTCTTGGGCGCCGACGACTACCTGCCGGGCCCGATCGGTGAACTTGGCGAAGCCTGCCTGCGGGTCCATGGCGGCCGTGTCGCTCGGCCCCTTCGGCACGAATCGTTTCTGGACGGCCTGTTTGCTGACACCCATGCTGGAGCCGATGTCGGTCCAGGAGGCGCCGGAACGGCGGGCCTGGTCGACGAAGTGGCCGATCAGGTGGTCGGCCGTCTCACCGAGGTGATTGGCGGCGACCACGGCGTCGGAGAGCTGGTCGAGGACGTTGTCGGGGCGGGCCTTCTTGATGCCGTCGATGAGGTCGTCGAGGCGGAAGTTCGGAGTGCTCATGCGTCAACTGTAGGTTGACGATGTGGGATCGTCAACGGTTGGTTGACGGCAAATTCCTGGCACAGTGGCGTCATGGGGAGAATCCGGCGCTGGGCGCCGCGCATTGTGGGGATTGTCGTGACTTTGGCGTGCCTGGTCGGCGCCGGACGGCTGCTGTGGCCGCAGCCGGGACTCGACGAGCAGCCTGGGGCGACCGAGCGGCAGCTGGCATTCGTGCGTGCCACGCTCGACGAAGGCTCGGATACGGCCGCGCAAGAACTGTTTCCGGAGGGATACGTCTTTTCGAACGTGCTCTACGGTCTCGCCTGGGTGCAGGCCGCGCACACCGATTCGGCACTGCGCGATGACGCGCTGCGGGAAGCACGCTGGGCGCTGGCACGAGTGGAGTCCGACGAGGGTCGCGCGGTTTTCAGCCCTCGGTTGCAGCCCGCGTACGGGGTGTTCTGGGCGGGGTGGACCAACTGGTTGCGCGGGGCGATCTTGTCGCTCGATCACTCCGATACCGCGGCGGTGCACCAGTTCTCCGCGTCCAGCGCCGAGATCGCGCAGGCATTCTCGACGGCTGACACACCATTTCTCCAGGCTTATCAGGGTCAAGCTTGGCCGGTCGATTCGACTGTCGCGATGGCTTCACTTCGCCTGCACGACAAGTTGTTCGGCGCGAAGTACACCGCGGTGATCGATCGGTGGCTGGAGCAGGCGAAGACCCGACTCGATCCCGCGACCGGCCTACTGCCGCATCAGGTTTCATCGGCCGATGGATCGATGATGACCGGTGCGCGAGCCACCTCGCAGACAGCGATACATCGGTTCCTGCCCGAGCTCGACCCAGCGTTCGCGAAGAACCAATACTCGCTCTACCGCGAGCAATTCGTCGCTTACCCAGGCGGTTTCGGGCCTGCCCTTCGTGAATACCCGAAGGGGGTCGAAGGCAGTGGCGATGTCGACTCGGGACCACTGATCGCCGGTATCAGCCTGTCCGCCACCGTTGTCGCACAAGGTGCCGCCCGCGTGAACGGTGATCGCGATTTGGCGGCCGCGATCGGCGCCGAAGGCGAACTGCTCGGGCTACCGGTCAGCCTGCCCGGCTCCAAGCGGTATGCCTTCGGGCTGATGCCGATCGGGGACGCGTTCGTGGTGTGGTCGTCGACGGCGCGCCTGCTGACCGAGCCGACGACGGTGTACGAACGGGATTTGCGCTGGTGGTGGCGGCTGCCGTGGCTGGGCATGCTCATCCTGATCGCGATCGCACCCTGGGCATGGACGTTGGCCGGCCTTGCTCGACACCGGTGGCGTGAAACCGTCACCGACTAACGCCGAACGGATCGCCGCCAACCCGGCGTAATCGTGCAATACGCGGCCCGCCGGTCAGCATTCTGATTCTTCGAGGCCCGATTGCACGATTACGCCAGTCCGATCGGACTATCGCAGACCGACCGTGAAGGCGGTCCCGCGCACGATCAGCTCCTTCATCACCACACCGATTCGGCCCTTGAACACGGTATTCGTCGGGGTGTCGTCCGCCTTGACGAGCTGGAGCACCGCGTCGTTGCGGCCGAGGCTGATGCACTGCGCGACGTAGCGGCCGTTCATCGGCTCGGGTTCGCGACCACGCGCCCGCGCTGTGATCGCGCCGACCACGTATTGGCCGGCGGGAATCGCTGTCGCACAAGCCATCCGCAGCGGGCGGCCGTCCACACCCGCCATCAGCGCGGCGTCGCCGACGGCGTAGATGTCGGGGTGCGACACCGAGCGCAGCGTGTCGTCGGTGCGGATGCGTCCGTCGGCGGCGACCTCGAGGCCCGCCCGACGAGCCAGATCGGGGACGGTGAACCCGGTGGTCCAGACGGTGGTGGCGGCGGGCACCAGGGTGCCGTCGGCGAGCCGGACAGCGTCGGGCAGCACCTCGACAACCTTGACGCCGGAAAGGATCTCGACGCCGAGACGGGTGAGCGCGGCACGGATCGCCTGGTGCGCGCGCGGTGAGAGCCAGGCACCGGGATCTTCGGTACCGAGCAGGCTGATCCGCGAATCCGGATGCGACTCAGCGAGTTCGGTGGCCAGTTCGATGCCGGTCGGGCCCGATCCGACGATGACGATCTGGCCCGACAGCTCCGTCACGTCTTCGGCGATGGCGACGAACTTCGCGTGCTCGGCCGCACCGGGCACGGCGTTGCGGTCGGCCTGGCTGCCGAGCGCGTAGACGAGGGTGTCGTAGTGCAGCGTCCACTCACCGTCGATGGCGACGATCTTGCGGTCCGGGTCCAGATCGGTTGCCCGCGCCTGGATGAACTCGATGCCCTTGCGTTCCAGCGACTTCCGCAGGTCGAGCCGCTTGACCGGTTGGCCCGCGGCGGCCTGGTGCAGACGCACCCGCTGCACGAACTCGGCGCGGCCGTCCACGACGGTGATCTGGGTGTCGCGAGTCTTCTTCGCGAGGGCGCGGGCCGCGGTGAGTCCCGCGTACCCGGCGCCGAGGACGACGATCCGATGCTGACCGGTCATGATCTGGCTCCTTCTCCCGAAATGCCGACACACACCAGACCGATCAGCAGCCGAGTTCCTGACAGGTTCTCGACGTGATCTGGCTCACACCGTTACGGCACTCAATTTGATCGGGTTCACGACCGTGCGAACCGCCGCGATCGAACCCGCTTCGTCGAAGTCGAAGACGAGCACGCCGGCCGGGACCTCGTCCTGGAACATGACCAGACCCACGTCGCCGTTGATCTCGGCGAATTCGAACCGCGACGTCGGAGTCAGGAATCGTCGCAGGTTGGACAGGTAGCGCGCGACCACATCGCCGCCGACCACCGGGATCTTGGCCGCGACAACCTTGCCGCCACCGTCGGCGACCGACACCACGTCGTCGGCGAGCAGTTCGCGCAGACCGCCCACATCGCCGGTCGAGGCCGCCTGCAGGAACTTCTCGATCATCGTGCGCGCGTGCTCGGCCGACACCACATAGCGCTGTTTGCCGGTGCGCACCCGCTGACCGGCCCGATGGAAGACCTGCTGGGTGTTGGCCTCGGTGAGATCGAGCATCTGCGCGATCTCGGCATGCGGATAGCCGAAGGCCTCGCGCAGCACGAACACCGCGCGCTCGATCGGGCTGAGCCGTTCCATCGCGGTGAGCACGGCCAGGGAGACCGACTCGCGTTCCTCGACGGTCCCCAGCGGACCGAGCGCACCGGCGCCGGTCGGCACCGGCTCCGGCAGCCACTGACCGACATAGGTTTCGCGCCGGGCACGGGCCGAAACGAGCTGAGTACGACACAGATTCACGGTGACGGTCGTCAACCACGCTTCGGGATTGGCGATCTCCCCGCGGTCGGCCAGCGCCCACCGCAGATAGATCTCCTGCACAACGTCCTCGGCCTCGCTCGCCGCACCGAACATGCGATATGCCAGTGAGAACAGCCGCGGGCGATGCTCCATGAACTCGGCGACGCCGTCGGATTCCACCTGTTGCCCCCTTTGCCCACTGATCCAGTGCCGCAACGGTACCGCCGCACTCCCCGCCGATCACCACGATGTGGGCGCCGTCTCGCGCGGGCGGCAGAACCTAGTCGTCGTTGCGCGGACGACGCAGACGCAACCGCGCCGACCCGCGAATAGCCGGTCGGCGAATCGCGGGCATCCGCCGCTGCGCCCGCCGCTGCGCACGACGCTCTGCGGGCTTGTGCTGCCAGGTCTCGGGCCGGGCAGCCACCCAGCGGGCCGACCGCCAGGCGAACGGGATGTGTGCCAGGTACAGCGCGACCAAGATCAGCAGCAGCACGATCGGGTAGGTCACCAGCAGCGCGGCAGCCAACGCGGTCAGGACCAGCAGACCCGCTGCGGCCTGGGGAGCGACGGAGACGGACTTCATCGCCAGGGTCGGAATCGTGCTCACGCACAGCAGTGCGGCGAAGACCGTCCAGGCCGCGACGAAGGCGAAACCGTCCCACCAGCCGTCGCCGAACTGCACCTTCAACGCGATCGGCACCAGCGCGATCAACGCACCGGCGGGCGCGGGCACACCGACGAAGTACTCACGCGCCCAATTCGGGCGGGAATCGTCGTCGAGCAGGGTGTTGAAGCGGGCCAGGCGCAAGACCAGGCTCACCGCGAACAGCAGCGCGACGATCCAGCCCGCGCTGTAGCCGTCGAGCAGGGTCACGTAGATGACCAGCGCGGGCGCGACGCCGAAGGAGATGGCGTCCGACAGCGAATCGAGCTCGGCACCCATCTTGGACGTGGCGTCGAGCATGCGCGCGAGCCGACCGTCGAGGGTGTCGAGCACGGCGGCCGCGCCGACCATCGCCAACGAGATAGCGAGCTCACCGTCGAGCCCGAACTTCACCGCCGACAGGCCCGCACACAGCGCGAGGATGGTGACGACGCTCGGCAGCAGCCGTACCGAGCGAGGACGCTTACGAGCCTGTTCGATCATCCCAGCACAGCCAGGACGGTCTCTGCCCCGATCGTGCGCTGCCCGGGGGCAACCAGCAGTTCGGTGCCGACCGGGAAGTACGTGTCGACGCGAGACCCGAACCGAATCAGGCCGTAGGTGTCACCGATGGTGAGCAGGTCACCGACGCGGGCATCGCAGACGATGCGGCGGGCCAGCAGACCGGCGATCTGCACCACGACGATCTGCTGACCGTCGGCGGTGTCGATGACCATGCTGTTGCGTTCGTTGGCATCGGAGGCCTCGGGCAGATCGGCCGAGAGGAACTTGCCCGGCTGATGGTGCACCTCGCGCACGGTTCCGGACACCGGAACGCGCTGCACATGCACATCGAGCACCGACAGGAAGATGCTCACGCGCGGCAACGGCTGATCGCCGAGTCCGAGCTCGACGGGCGGCACCGCGGTGTCGACCAGCGCCACTTCACCGTCGGCGGGCGCGACCACGATGCCCGGCCGATTCGGCGGCACGCGATGCGGGTGCCGGAAGAAGGCCGCGCAGGCCGCGGCAGCGGTCAGACCGGCTCGACGCACCCATTTATTGCGTCCGCCGACGACCGCCACCGCCAAGGGCACCGCGACAAACGGCAGTCCGGCGGGATGAAGCGGGGGCACAGCGGCCCGAACCAGGTCGACGACATGGCCGACGGCGGTGGTATCGGGCGTGCCGGACGG
Organism: Nocardia sp. NPDC059195; assembly: GCF_042754695.1. Lineage (NCBI taxonomy): Bacteria > Bacillati > Actinomycetota > Actinomycetes > Mycobacteriales > Nocardiaceae > Nocardia > Nocardia sp. NPDC059195. Next base: position 135,383 of record NZ_JBHZBG010000009.1, read on the forward strand.
GGTGGGGCGGCGTGCCACGGGCTCCCTCTTTCGTGTGATGACTACAAGCGATCACACCTTACGGGAAGCCCGGGGCAAGCACCCGTGGTCAGTGGACCGATTTACGCCCGGTGAACAGCTTCACCAGGTACAACAGCACGCAGGCGCCGACCAGACAGGTGATGAAGCTGAAAATCCAGCCCGCGCCTTCGACATCGACGCCGAACAGGCTCAGCAGGAAACCGCCGAGCAGACCGCCGATGACCCCGACCACGATGTTGAGCAGGATGCCCTGCTGCGCGTCGGTCTTCATGAACTTGCTCGCGAGCCAACCGGCGAGACCGCCGATGATGATCCAACTGATGATGCCGAGTCCGAGCATGATGTCCTCGATCCCTCGATGGGTCGGCGAGCAATCGCCTTGCAACCAAGATACCCCCGGCCCTCTTGTGACAATCGACACTCGGATCACAATCCGACGCGCTAATATGAGGAAGCCTCATGTCTGAGCGTTCACATGGTGTCCACGCGCGGGCCACGGGCGATGAGGGACAGATTTCGATGCTTCGGGTACACCCAGCGGTGCTGCCGCCGGTTGACAGGTACATAGGAGACACACAATGGCTGCTCGAATCGCCCAGACGACGGGTGCTGAGCACACCGCGATCCTCGGATTGGGTGTCTACCGCCCAGCCCGGGTGGTCACCAACGACGAGGTCGCGGGACCGATCGACTCCAGCGACGAGTGGATCCGCACCCGATCGGGCATCAAGACCAGGCGCTTCGCCTCGGCCTCCGAAACCATCCAATCCATGAGTGTCGCCGCCGCGCGCGACGCGATCGCCGCCGCGGGCGTGCAGGTCGAGCAGATCGACTGCGTCATCGTGGCGACGTCGACGAATCTGGTGCTCACCCCCTCCGTGGGCCCGCGCATCGCCACCGACCTCGGCATGACCGGCGCGGCCGCCTTCGACATCGCGGCGGGCTGCGCCGGGTTCTGTCACGCGGTCGGGATGGCATCGGACCTGGTCCGCGCGGGCACCTCGAACCACGTGCTGGTGGTCGGCGTCGAGAAACTCACCGAGACCATCGATTTCACCGACCGTTCGACAGCGTTCCTGTTCGCCGACGGCGCGGGCGCGGTAGTGATCGGCCCATCGGCCGAGCAGGGCATCGGACCGACCGCCTGGGGTTCGGACGGCACCCAGCACCACGCCATCCGCCAGTCGAAGGACTGGGCGGAGTTCTTCGCCGAGATCGAGGAGAAGGGCACCGACGCGGTGCGCCCGTACCTCACGATGGAGGGCACCGCGGTGTTCCGCTGGGCCGCGCACTCGCTGGAGAAGGTCTGCCGCGAGGCGATCGACCGTGCCGGCCTGACCACCGGCGACCTCGACGCGATGATCCCGCACCAGGCCAACGGCCGGATCATCGAGATCATGGCCAGGGTGCTCGAGCTACCCGAGCACTGCGCGCTGGCCAACGACATCGAGGACTCCGGCAACACCTCGGCAGCATCGGTCCCCCTCGCGATGGAGGCACTGCTGCGCAAGGGCGAATCGAAGCCGGGCGACACGGCACTGCTGATCGCCTTCGGTGCCGGGCTGTCCTATGCGGCACAGATTGTCACCATGCCCGCCTGGAAATAGCTGATCAGCAATTCTCGCGAAACCGGGGTGGCCTGCGTCGAAGCAGGCCGCCGACCGGTTGGCTCGCCGTGTCCACCTTGTCCCACTTGCACCAACTCGGACATGCTGGCAAACTTTTCGCTACCGACGTTTGCTGATCTACGAAGCTCAGCCTCCAGCGTTCCCGTCGTCAAACCCGAGGTGATCGGCCGTGAAACTGCGCTCATTCCTGCCACGCAGGCACATCAACGAGGTCCCGCTCCTGCCGGGACCGGACGACGCCTTCGCCCTCCCCAGCGCGCTCGTGCCGCGCGGCACACGTCTCAAACGCGAGGAACGCCTCGAACGTTTACTCACCCCGAGTGAGCTCGACTTGGTACTGCACCACCAGCTCTGACAATCAGCTCACAGCAAGGGGATACTCGATCGGGTGAGCACTCCCTCGGTAACCAAACCGGCCATTCTGAGCGTTGACGATGATCCCGGCGTGTCGCGGGCCGTGGTGCGCGATCTGCGCCGCCGCTATGGCGCCGACTACCGGATTCTGCGGGCCGAATCGGGGCAGCAGGCGCTGGAGGCGCTGCGAGAGATGAAACTGCGCGGGCAGCCTGTGGCGGTGCTGATCGCCGATTACCGGATGCCCGGCATGGACGGGATCGAATTCCTCGAACAGGCGATGGACCTGCACCCGTATGCGCGCCGGGTGCTGCTCACCGCCTACGCCGACACCGATGCCGCGATCGACGCGATCAATGTCATCGATCTCGACCACTATCTGCTCAAGCCGTGGGATCCGCCGGAGGAGAAGCTGTACCCGGTGATCGACGGGTTGCTCGAGGTGTGGCGCAGTGCCGAGCAGCGGCCGGTGTACGAGACCAAGGTCGTGGGCGATCGTTGGTCGCCGCGGTCTTCGCAGGTGCGAGAGTTCTTGGCGCGCAATCAATTGCCGTATCGGTGGTACCCGGTCGACGAGCCGGAGGGCACCCGGTTGCTCGAGGCGGCAGGCGCGGATCCGCTGACCTGTCCGGTGGTGATCACGGCCGCAGGTACCGCGCTGATCCAGCCGACCGACAGCGAGCTCGCCGAGAACGTCGGGCTCGCCGTCGAACCCAGCGGGGACTTCTACGATCTGATCGTGGTGGGCGGCGGGCCCGCCGGGCTCGGCGCGGCGGTGTACGGCGCGTCGGAGGGGTTGCGCACGGTGCTGGTGGAACGCACGGCCACCGGCGGGCAGGCGGGGCAGAGCTCGCGGATCGAGAACTATCTCGGATTTCCCGACGGGGTGTCGGGGTCGCAGCTGGCGGATCGGGCCCGGCGGCAGGCGGCGAAGTTCGGCGCGGAGATCATCACCACTCGCGATGTGGTCGCGCTCGAGGTCAACGGTTCGGCGCGCACGGTGCGGTTCGCCGATGGCGGAAAGCTGTGCGCACATACGGTTCTGATCGCCACGGGCGTGGACTATCGACGTCATCCGGCGCCGGGTGTGGACGAATTCACCGGGCGCGGTGTGTATTACGGCTCGGCGATGACCGAGGCGGCCGAGTGCGCCGAGCAGGAGGTCTACATCGTCGGCGGGGCCAATTCGGCCGGGCAGGCCGCGGTGTTCCTGTCCCGCAATGCCCGTCGCGTGCACCTGGTTGTCCGGGGCGACTCGCTGGATCGGTCGATGTCGCACTATCTCGTCCAGCAGATCGCGGAGATCCCGAACATCGTGGTACACACCGAGACCGAGGTGGTCGGCGTGGACGGCGACACGCACCTGGAACGGATCATCCTGCGCGACAACAGCACCGGCACCGAAGACAAGGTCGACGCGCAACGACTGTTCCTGTTCATCGGCGCCGCACCGCAGACCGGCTGGCTCGACGGCGTCGTCACCCGCGACGCCGCCGGATACGTGCTGGCCGGACCCGATCTGATGGTCGACGGCGCGCGACCACCCGGCTGGGAACTGCCGCGCCCACCGCAGCATCTGGAGACCAGCGTGCCGGGTGTGTTCGTCGCGGGCGATGTGCACGCCGAATCCGCCAAGCGGGTCGCCTCGGCGGTCGGCGAGGGCGCGATGGCGGTCATGCTCGTCCACCGGTATCTGGCCTAGGCCCTAGGAGATGAGTTCGTTGATCTGCGATCCGGAAGAACTGCGCACGCTGTTCCTGTTCGAGAAGCTCGACGACACCCAGCTCGCCGAGCTGTGCGCCGTCGGGCGCATCGAGTACGTCGACCCTGGTCCGGTGTTCCGCGAGGGCGAACCGGCGACCTGCTTCTACGTGCTGATCGACGGCGAGGTGCGGCTGACCAAGCTGTCCGGTGGGGTGGAGATCGAGATCAACCGGACCGACCATCGCGGGGTGTACGCCGGCGCCTGGATGGCGTATCTGGGCGAGCGGGCGAACCAGAACTACAACGGCTCGATGTACGTGCTGCGCCGCTCCCGGTTCCTGGTCATGGACGCGGCGGATTTCTCCAGGATCATGCACGAGTGGTTCCCGATGGCCGTGCACCTGCTCGAGGGCGCGTTCTTCGGCGGGCAGAAGTCGAGCCAGCGGATCGCCGAACGGGAACGGCTGCTCGCCCTCGGATCGCTGTCGGCCGGGCTCACCCACGAGCTCAACAATCCCGCCGCCGCCGCGGTGCGCGCCACCTCCGGCCTGCGTGAACGCGTGGCCGGTATGCGGCACAAGCTCAAGATGATGGCCGAGGGCAAGTTCCCGGCCGACGCGCTGGTCAAGCTCGTCGAGCTGCAAGAGCAGGCCGCCGAGCAGGTCGCCAAGGCACCGGACCTCAGCCCGCTGGAAGCGGCCGATCGGGAGGACGCGCTGGCCGACTGGTTCGACGAGCGCGGCATCGCCGACGGCTGGAATCTGGCACCGACCTTCGTGCAGGCGGGCCTGGACACCGACTGGCTCGAGGGCGTGCACGCGACGCTGGAAGCGTGCCAGGCGCCGGTGTTCGAGGGTGCGGTGCGCTGGCTGAACTACACCATCGAGACCGAGTTGCTGATGAACGAGATCTTCGACTCGACCACCCGTATCTCCACGCTGGTCGGCGCGGCCAAACAGTATTCGCAGATGGATCGCGCGCCCTATCAGGTCGTCGACCTGCACGAACTGCTCGATTCCACGCTGGTGATGCTCAACCGCAAACTCGGTGACGGCGTACATGTGGTGAAGGACTACGACCGCGGCCTGCCGCCGATCCCCTGCTTCGCCGCCGAGCTCAATCAGGTGTGGACCAACCTGATCGACAACGCGGTCTACGCGATGGGCGGCGAGGGCACCCTGACGATCCGCACCTTCAAGGAAAACGACTGCGCCGCCATCGAAATCGGCGATACCGGGCCGGGCATTCCGCCCGAGGCGCGTGGTCGCATCTTCGAGCCCTTCTTCACCACCAAACCGGTCGGCGACGGTACCGGCCTCGGCCTCGACATCTCGTTCCGGATCGTGGTCAACAAGCACAACGGCGACATCCGGGTCGAATCGGAACCCGGCAACACGCGGTTCATCGTCCGTCTGCCCCTGAAGCCGGCAGCGGAGGATGTGAGCACACCTAGTACAGGAGGTCAGGATGGCTGAAGCGGGGATCGATCCGAGCGTGCCGCCCAGTGGCGCCGGTTGCGCCGAGTGCGACGAGAGCGGCGGCTGGTGGGTGCATCTGCGCCGCTGCGCCGAATGCGGGCACGTCGGCTGCTGCGACAGCTCCCCCAGCAAGCACGCGACCAAGCACTTCGAGGCCACCGCGCACCCGTTCATGCAGAGCTACGAACCGGGCGAGGACTGGTTCTACAACTTCTCCAGCGGGGAGATGTACAGCGACGGTCCCGAACTAGCCCCGCCGACCAGCCACCCGACCGATCAATCCGCCCCCGGCCCGGCCGCCCGCGTACCCGCCAACTGGCAATCGCTCATGAGCTGACCTGGTAAACATCCCGAAGATCCCACCTGGCCGACATCGTATGTCTCTACCCCAAGGGGCCCGCCCTGATCTGGACTGAGCGGAGGGTGCGACGAAGGAGTACCCGGAGGGAGGGAAGATCAGGGGCTCGAAGGGCCCCGCTCGAGCGCGCCAGCGCTCCAAATTAAGGCTTCATCGCGGCGGCCTCGGCGACCGGCTTGTCGGCATTGGCCGGCACCAGGCAGACCAGCTTCACGGTGCTGAGCGCCACGTTGGGGCTGCCGTCGAACGGGCCACCGGGGTTTTCCGCGAGGATCTTGTCGATCGCCTGCTTCTCGCCGTCCGCGTCGAGGGACTTGAACTGCGTGCAGGTGATGTCGGCGCTCACGGCGGCAGCGGTCGGCGCCGCGCTCGAGGTGGGCGCTGTGGTGGTGGCGGGCGCGCTGGAGCTCGGCGTGCCCTTGCGCAGCCCGCTCGCATCGGTGGAGTCGTCGCCGGAACCGCACCCGACCAGTGTCAGGGTCAGTGCCCCGGCGGCCAGAACGACGAGGGAGATTCGGTTCATCTGCTGCTTTCCCCGATAGATCGCGGCGCCGGTACCTCCGGCGCGTCCGGTGCAGCGTACCGACTTGCGGCGATAGTTCATCATGTCAGCCAGAATGGCCCTCTGACCTTGCAGGCGGCCTATCGATTCCTGATCGCGCCGCGAAGCGGCAGAATGGGGCGGTGGCTGAACTTTCGCTCACCGCCCGGCTCAACCCCTCCGCAGCCGATGCCCGCCGCGGGGTGGTTCGCTTGCACCCCGAGACACTGACCGCGCTCGGCCTGCGCGAGTGGGACGGCATCTCCCTGATCGGCGCGCGCAGGACCGCGGCGGTGGTGGCGAAGGCGCCGGCGGACAGTCCGCCGGGGGTAGCCCTGCTCGATGACGTGACGCTGTCGAATGTGGGGTTGCGGGAGAACGCGGCGGTGACGGTCGCCCCGGTGACGGTCTTCGGCGCCAAACAGATCTCGCTGAGCGGCTCGGCGCACGCGATGGCCAGCATTCCGGCGGCCACCCTGCGGCAGGCGCTGCTCGGCAAAGTGGTGACCGTGGGTGACACGGTGTCGCTGCTACCGCGCGATCTCGGACCCGATATCAGTTCCTCGGCGGCCACGCAGGCGCTCTCGCGCGCCTTCGGTATCGCCTGGACCACCGAGCTGCTCACTGTGACGGCGATCGAGCCGATGCCGGGACCGGTGAGCGTGCAACCGAATTCGGCCGTCGGCTGGGGTGCGGGCGCGGCCGCGATCCAGCACACGCTGGAACGTGACGGCGAGACGCACCAGCCTGCGGGAAGCACGGCTGGGCAGCAGTGGCTTTCGGAGTCTGATCAGCCGGTACCGGTTGCCGTGAAGGTGAGTTCGGGGAGCACACCGATCCAGGTCGAGGACCTGGCCGGGGTGCAGAGTCAGGCGGGCAAGCTGGCCGAATGGCTGAGCTTGGCGCTCGACGAACCCGAGTTGCTCAAGACGCTCGGCGCACCGGCGCATCTCGGGGTGCTCATCACCGGCCCGGCCGGGGTCGGCAAGGCCACGTTCGCCAAAGCTGTTGCCGCACCGCGTCGCATCGTCGAGGTCGACGGTCCGAGCGTCGGCGCCACCGAGAGCGGCACCCGGCTGCGCGAGGTCGCCGAGGCGGTCGCCGATGTCGCCACCGGACAGGGCGGCGTGCTGCTGATCACCGATATCGACGCACTGCTACCCGCCGAGGCCGAACCCGTCGCCACCCTGATTCTCGACCAGCTCCGGGCTGCGGTGCGCGCGCCGTGCGTGGCCCTGCTGGCCACCACCGCCCATCCGGCACAGGTGGATTCGCGGCTGCGGGCACCGGACCTGTGCGACCGCGAACTGGCACTGCCGCTGCCGACCGCGGCGATCCGGCGGGCACTGCTCGAACACTTGCTGCGCAAGGTGCCTGCCGGAAAACTCGATCTCGAGACGATCTCCTCGCGCACACCGGGTTTCGTGGTGGCAGACCTGACAGCGCTGTGCCGGGAAGCGGCCGTGCGCGCGGCAGGCCGGGCCAGCCGCGAACACACCGAACCCGCACTCATTCAGGACGACCTGATCGGCGCACTCGAGGTGATCCGGCCGCTGTCACGTTCGGGGACAGAGGAATTGGCGATCGGATCGCTCGACCTCGACGACGTCGGCGACATGGTCGAAACCAAACAGGCACTCACCGAAACGGTGCTGTGGCCGCTGCGCCACCCCGACTCGTTCGCCCGTCTCGGTGTCGAACCGCCCCGCGGCGTCCTGCTCTACGGGCCACCCGGCTGCGGCAAAACCTTCCTCGTGCGGGCACTGGCAGGCACCGGCCAGCTCAGTGTGCACGCGGTGAAAGGCGCTGAGCTGATGGACAAGTGGGTCGGTTCCTCGGAACGCGCGGTGCGCGAACTGTTCCAGCGGGCCCGCGACTCGGCACCGTCGCTGATCTTCCTCGACGAGGTCGACGCGCTCGCCCCCCGCCGCGGCCAGAGCAGCGACTCCGGGGTGTCGGACCGGGTGGTAGCCGCACTGCTCACCGAACTCGACGGTGTCGAACCCCTGCGCGACGTGGTGGTGGTCGGCGCGACCAACCGCCCCGAACTGATCGACCCCGCACTGTTGCGGCCGGGCCGGCTCGACCGCCTCGTCTTCGTCCCACCGCCGGACGGCCCGGCGCGGCTCGAGATCCTGCGCACGGCGGGCCGCTCGGTTCCGCTCGCCACCGACGTCGACCTGGCCGTCCTGGCAGAGGATCTCGACGGCTACTCGGCCGCCGACTGCGCCGCCCTGCTCCGCGAGGCCGCGCTCTCGGCACTGCGCCGCGATATGGCCGCCGCCGACGTCACCGCCGAGGACGTGGCCACGGCCCGCGCCACCGTGCGCCCGTCCCTCGATCCCGCACAGGTCGAATCGCTGCGCCGCTACGCGGAGAGCAGGGCCTGATCTCGGCCACCGGAACTCGCCACCTACCGATCCGGACACGACATCCCAGGTGGAGGGGGTAGTCGCCGGTATCGTCGGCACGGTGCCCAAGATCGGTGATGGTCTGGACGTGGTCACGGCATTCGCCGGGGCCGCGACCGCGGGAATGTCGCTGTTCCTGCCGTTCAGCTTCGGTGACGAGTCGGGGATCGATTCGCCGTACCGCGTCACCAGTGTGATCAACAGCGTGCCCCGCGCGGCCGCGCTCGGCCTCATCGTCGCTGTCGTCGTCGCCGTGCTGGCCAGGCCGGTCACCCGGCCGGGGCTGATCTGGCTCACCGCGACGGGCGGGGCGACGGCCTTGGCGATCAACTACTTCATCGGCCAGGCGATGACCTCCGCCGATGTGATCACCACCCAGAACTACATCGACTCGCTGTGCGGCGGTGTGCTGTTCGGCGCGCTGTGCATCTGCGCGTGGCGGATGCGCTGGTCGGCGGTCGGTTTCGGGCTCGGGGTCCTGGTCGTGTTCGTCTACGGCCAAGTCGTCGCGGTGTTCACCTCGAACACCTCGGCGACGGCGGACAAGGCCGTGCACACCCCGTTCTGGCTGGTCGGCGCCGCGGTCGTCCTCCTCGCGGTGAACACCGCGCGCCACCGGCACGGCATCATGCTGTCCGCGGTGCCGCGCATAGCAGCGGATCTGCCGATCACCCCGATCATCGCCACCACTGTGCTGTCGCTGTCGCTACTGATCGCCACCGACTGGCTCGGCGCCGAGTTCGACGGACGGGACGTGACCACCTGGCACATCGTGGTCGCCGTGATCGTCACGCTCGTGGCGGCGTTCGTGGCCGCCACGCTGCTGCCCGGCCGCGACGGCACCGGTGTCCTGCTCGCGGTGAGCGTTGCCGCGGCAGCCGATTCGCTCGGTGACGCGCCGAGTCTCGGTTGGCATCTTCTCGTCGTTCTCGGCGTCGGTGTAGTCGCCATCCTGGCGGGCCTGCGATGGGCGACACCGTGGGGCGTGCTGCTCGGCGTCGCCGCGATCTGCGGTTTCGCCACGGTGGGCGAACACCTGCCGTGGGCGTTCGTGTGGCCGGCCGGGGTGGTGCTGGTGACCGGTGTCGCCGGCTACTTCATCGGTTCGATCCGGGTCACCTACCTGCCGAGCGCGATGCTCGGGCTCGGCGCGCTGTACCTGCCGTCGATCCTGTGGGCGATTCCCACCGGGCAGCGGCACTGGCCGACGAGCAACACCGCCGTTGCCGAGCGGGTGCCGGGCCTGGTCGCGCTGGCCATCACCGTCGGTGCCGCGGCCGGACTCGCGGTGCTGTACCAGATCCGGCCCGCCGCGCCGCCACGGGTGGCCCAGCCATAGCCACACCGCACCCGACATGGCCGACGCGACAACCTCGGTGCCACCGAACATCTCGTTCGCGCCCGTAGGATCGGGGCGCGCTACTCGACCGCTACCTACCCGACGGAGGGGGAGTTGCTAGCCGTTCTGCTCGTTCACGCACTGGCCGCCCTGCTGGCCCCGCTGTGCGTACGAGTGCTCGGCCGCAACGCTTTCTACCTGCTGGCACTGGTCCCGCTGGGCAGCCTCGGCTGGGTGATCGCGCACTGGGGCGACACCGTGCGCACGCAGGTGCGGTGGGCGCCGCAGATCTCGATGAATATCGACCTGCGGTTCGACTCCCTCGCCGCGGTGATGTGCACGCTGGTGCTCGGCGTCGGCGCGTTGATCCTGGCCTACTGCGGTCGCTACTTCCAGCGTGACGAAGCCCGGCTCGGGGTGTTCGCGGCCGAGCTGACCGGGTTCGCCGGTGCCATGTTCGGGCTGGTCGTCAGCGACAACATGGTGCTGCTCTACGTGTTCTGGGAAATCACGACGGTGCTGTCGTTCCTGCTCGTCGGCCATTACGCCGAGCGTTCGGTCAGTCGAAGGGCCGCGATCCAGGCGCTGCTGGTGACGGGCGCGGGCGGGCTGGCGATGCTGGTCGGGATCGTCATCCTCGGACTTCGCTACGACAGTTTCCTGCTCTCGGATCTGCTCGCGGCGAGCGCTGCCCCGCCGGGGAGCGCGGTATCGGTCGCTGTCGGCTTGGTACTGCTCGGGGCGATCAGCAAATCGGCGATCGTGCCGCTGCACTTCTGGTTGCCCGGTGCGATGGCGGCGCCGACGCCGGTGAGTGCGTACCTGCACGCGGCCGCGATGGTGAAAGCCGGTATCTACCTGGTGGCCCGGCTGGCGCCCGCGCTCGCGCAGACACCGCCATGGCATCTGATGCTCCTGCCGCTCGGCATCGCCACGATGCTGCTCGCCGGGTGGCGGGCGATCCAGGTACACGATCTGAAGCTGGTGCTGGCGTTCGGCACCGTCAGCCAGCTGGGTCTGATGATCACGATGATGGGCATCGGCACACCGGACGCGGCGCTGGCCGGGCTCGCCCTGCTGGTGGGACACGCACTGTTCAAGGCGTCGCTGTTCATGGTGGTCGGCATCATCGATCACGGCGCGGGCACCAGGGATCTGCGCAGGCTGTCCGGGCTGGGTCAGCGCGCGCCGGTGCTGTGCGCGATCGCGGTGCTCGCGGCGCTCAGCATGGCCGGCCTGCCACCGCTGCTCGGATTCGTCGGCAAGGAGTCGGCGCTCAGCGCGCTGTGGTCGGCCGAGGTGCTGAGCCCGCCGGTGCGGTTCGCCCTGCTGGCGGGGGTCACCGTCGGCTCGGCGTTCACCGTGGCCTACAGCATCCGATTCATCTGGGGCGCTTTCGGCATCACCGCGAATCCCGAGCGCGTGGTCACCTGGCACGCACCCGGCGCGCTGTTACTCGCTGCGCCCGCGGTGCTCGCGGTGGCCGGGCTGGCAGGCGGTCTCGACACCCCGATCGTCGATCGATGGTTGAGCCCCTACGCCGAGTCGCTACCCGGCGTACTCGATACCCATCTCGCCCTCTGGCACAGCTTCACCGGACCGCTCGCGCTGACAGTGGTCATCGTCGCGGCCGGTGTCGCCCTGTTCCTGACCCGCGGCCGGATCGGCGAACCCGCGCACCCGCGTCTCGGCAATGCCGATCGCGGCTACGACGCGGCGCTGCGGGCGATGGACCGGCTTTCGTTGCGCATCACCGGAACTGTGCAGTCCGGTTCGCTGCCTGCCAGCCAGGCCACCATCCTCGGCACCCTCATCGTGCTGCCGACGGTCTTGCTCGCCGTCGGCACACGTACGGGAGTGCAACTGCGACTGTGGGATTCACCACTGCAGGCCGCGATCGGCGCGATCATGATCGCGATGGCCCTGTCCGCCACCGTATTGCGGAACAGGTTGGCCAGCGTGCTCGTCGTCGGGGTGACCGGATACGGCTGCGGCGTGATCTTCGCGCTGCACGGCGCCCCCGATCTCGCGTTGACCCAATTCCTGGTCGAGACACTGACTTTGGTTGTCTTCGTGCTCGTCCTGCGCGGGTTCCCCGCGGAGATCGCCGACAGCCAGAACACGGCGTTCAAATTCCGCCGGGCCCTACTGGCCATCGCCGTCGGCATCACCGTCCCCGTTCTCGCCGCGTTCGCCATCGCCGCCAGGCACGGTGACCCGATCTGGCAGGCCATCCCGGACGCGGCCTACCGGATCGGCGGCGGCAAGAACGCGGTCAACGTCTTGCTGGTCGACATCCGCGCCTGGGACACCCTCGGCGAGATCTCGGTGCTCGTGGTCGCCGCGACCGGCGTCGCGTCGCTGGTCTTCCGCAGCCGCCGCTTCGGCAGCGCACCCCGCGCCGCTGATTCACCGAACTACGACCCCGACGCGGTGAGCTGGTTGCCCGCCGCACGCCTCCTCGACCGCCGCGACCGTTCGATGGTCCTGCAGATCACCACCCGCCTGGTCTTCCCCACCATCATGGTGCTGTCGGTGTACTTCTTCTTCTCCGGCCACAACGCGCCGGGCGGCGGGTTCGCGGGCGGCCTGGTCGCCGGGTTGGCCCTGACCCTGCGTTACCTCGCGGGCGGCCGATACGAACTGGGCGAAGCACTCCCGGTCGACGCCGGACACCTGCTCGGCGCGGGCCTCACCCTCGCCGCGGGCACCGCCACCGCATCGCTGCTGTTCGGCGCACCCCCGCTGTCCTCAGCGATCATCGAGGTGACGCTGCCGCTACTGGGCCACGTCAAACTGGTCACCTCCATGTTCTTCGACCTCGGCGTGTACCTGGTGGTTGTCGGGCTGGTGCTGGACGTGCTGCGCAGCCTCGGCGCCCGCCTGGACAAGGAGCTGACATGACCGCGAATCTCACTGTGCTGGTCACCATCGGCGTGCTCACCGCGTGCGGTGTCTACCTGCTGCTCGAGCGGGTGGTGTCGAAGATGCTGCTCGGGATGATCCTGCTCGGCAACGCGGTGAACCTGCTGATCCTCACGATGGGCGGCCCGGATGGGAAGCCACCGATCCTCGGCAGCTCCGACACCTCCCCCGACGGCATGGCCGACCCGCTCGCACAGGCCATGGTGCTCACCGCGATCGTGATCACCATGGGCCTGGCCGCTTTCGTGCTCGCCCTGGCCTATCGCGCCTACATGCTGACCACCACCGAAGACGTGGCCAACGACCCCGAGGACGCCCAGGTCGCCGCCCGGCGCGAGCGGGAGGATCCCGAACAGTGACCCTGTCCCCGGATCTGCTGCCGACCATCGCCGCACTGCCCGTGCTGGTTCCGCTGCTCGCCGCCGCGGCGACGCTGGTGTTCGGCCGCCGCCCGCGCCTGCAGGGATTGATCACGCTGACCGCGCTGTCGGTGGTGCTGGTGATCAGCGGACTGCTGCTGTACCTCGCCGACCGCGACGGCACCACCGCCGTGCAGGTGGGCGGCTGGCCGACCCCGATCGGCATCACCCTCGTCGTCGACCGGCTCAGCGCCGCGATGCTGCTGGTCTCGGCCTTCGTGCTGCTCCTGGTGTCGATCTACGGTGCGGGACAGAACATTTCCGACGGTGACCAACACCAGCCGACCTCGATCTACCGGCCCACCTACCTGATCCTGACCGCGGGCGTGTCGACCGCGTTCCTGGCCGGTGACCTGTTCAACCTGTTCGTCGGCTTCGAAATCCTGCTCGTCGCCTCGTTCGTGCTGCTCACCGTCGGCGCCACCGAGGAGCGGATCCGCACCGGCATCGCCTATGTGATGGTGTCGATGGTGTCGTCGCTGATCTTCCTGATCGGCATCGGCCTCACCTACGCGGCGACCGGCACCCTGAATCTCGCGCAACTGGCCGTGCGCCTGGAAGCGACGCCGAGTGGCGTGCGCACCGCCTGCTACGCGGTGCTGCTGGTCGCGTTCGGGATCAAGGCGGCGGTGTTCCCGCTGTCGAGCTGGCTGCCCGACTCCTACCCCACCGCGCCCGCGCCGGTCACCGCGGTGTTCGCGGGTCTGCTCACCAAAGTCGGTGTCTACGCGATCATCCGCACCCACACGCTCTGGTTCCCCGATGGCGCGTTCGACGACATCCTGCTGGTGTGCGGGCTGGCGACGATGCTCATCGGCGTCCTCGGCGCCATCGCGCAGACCGATATCCGGCGACTGCTCTCGTTCACGCTGATCAGCCACATCGGCTACATGGTGTTCGGCATCGGCCTCGCCAGCACCGCCGGGCTGACCGGCGCGGTGTTCTACGTGGCCCACCACATTCTGGTGCAGACCGCGCTGTTCCTCGCTGTCGGATTGATCGAACGCCAAGCCGGGTCGGTGTCGTTGCGACGGATCGGCGGACTGGCGACAGCGAGTCCGCTGCTCGGCGTGCTTTTCCTGGTCCCCGCTCTGAATCTCGGTGGCATCCCGCCTTTTTCGGGATTCATCGGCAAGGTCGCGCTGCTGGAAGCCGGTGCCGCCGACGGCAGCGTACTGGCCTGGGTGCTGGTCGCGGGCTCGGTGCTCACGAGCCTGCTCACGCTGTACGCGGTGGCGCGGGTCTGGAGCAAAGCGTTCTGGCGGCCGCGCGAAGAGGCGCCGGAAGGTCATCTCACCGCGGCGAACCTGCCGACACTGATCGAGGATTCGACCGATGTGCACTACGAGGACCGCACCGATCCCGGCCGGATGCCCGTGCTGATGGCGCTGGCCACCGCCGGGCTCGTCTGCGCCGGGCTCGCGCTCACCGTGTTCGCCGGGCCCATCCTCGGTATCGCCGAACGCGCCGCGGGCGACCTGAACGACCCGTCGGTGTACATCGACTCGGTACTCGGACCGGAGCAGCGATGAGCCGACTCATCAACCGCGACAACGTCCTTCGCATCGGCGTACTGATCTGGCTCGCCGCCGTCTGGGTCGCGCTCTGGGGCGATCTGAGTGTCGCCAACGCACTCGCCGGCGGCGTGGTCGCGCTGATCGTGGTCTTCGCGCTTCCGCTCCCCTCGGTTCCGGTGGCCGGGCGCTTCCATCCGCTGTCGTTTCTCGAATTGATCGCAGTCAGTACCTATTACGCGCTCGAGTCGAGTCTGCAGGTGGCCTGGTTCGCCATCCGGCCCAGCGGGCCGCCGGTCTCGGGCGTGCTGCGCGTGCACCTGGGCATCCAGTCGGATCTGGTGCTGGTGATGTGCGCCGACCTGCTCAACCTGATCCCCGGCACCATGGTCCTCGAACTCGACCGCCCGCGCTGCGTGGTCTACGTGCACGTGCTCGATGTGGGCAGCGACGAGGCGGTCGCGAAGTTCTATCACATCACCCGGCGCCTGGAGCACCTCATGATCAATGCCTTCGAACGCCCGAACGAACGCCGCCGGGTCGACCCACCACCGGAGGTGCAACCGTGACCGTCGTCGCCATCATCGCAGGCATCCTGCTCACCGCCGCCGCGGTGATCACCAGCTACCGCGTGCTCGCCGGGCCGAGCACCCTCGATCGCGTAGTCGGTATCGATTCACTGATGGCCATCGCCGCGTCCGGGCTCGCGGTATGGGCCGCCTACAGCGACGACACCACGGTGATCCCCGCGATCGTCGCGCTCGCGCTGGTCGGTTTCCTCGGCTCGGCCGCGGTCACCCGATTCCGCGTCAGGGACGACCGATGAGCATCTGGGAATGGGTATCGGCGGTCCTGATCCTCACCGGCTGCGCACTCGCGTTCACGGCCTCGATCGGCATCGTCCGCTTCCCCGACACCCTCACCCGCATGCACGCGGCCACCAAACCCCAGGTGGTCGGCCTCATCCTGATCCTCGTCGGCACCGGCATCGACATCCGCGACGACCTCAACGTCTGGATGCTCGTCCTCACCGGCCTGTTCACGATCATCACGGCCCCGGTCATCGCCCACCTCATCGGCCGCACCGCCTACCGAGAACAACGCCACCGCGACGGGTTGTTCTGACAGCGAATGTTCATGTCATCGAGTGTGGCTGCGGTCAGAATCGTCGCCGACCATCCGCGCAACTGCGCGAGGTCAGCACTGCCCACAATCGCAAGGATCTCGAGTGACACCGCACCGAACTTCAACGCGAGCTGATCAGCGAGCAACTCCCGCAACATCGCGACCCGCCCGCGCGCTTCCCCGCGCGCCTCCCCGCGAGCTTCCCCGCGGGCCTCCCCAATGGCTTCGCCCTCGGCCCGAAGCTGTTCAGCAGTCGTCACGAGTGCGTCCTTTGCTTGGGGCCCGAGCTGGTCGATGAGCGGACGCAGCTCGACTGTCGGTGTTTTGCGCTGGACTGGTGTTCGAGCAGGAAGTACAGGTACGCCTCGTGGCCGTCGATGCGGGTTCGGAAAAGAAGGTCGCTGTAGGTCGCACGTAGATGTTTCGATACGAAACTGCACGGCAGTAGCTCGAGCGCGGACCAGTCGACCCGGGCCTCGAGCTCATCGGGCACCATGGGTCGTATCTGCGACGCGGCGTCGACCGGGTTGGTGAGCAGATGACGAACCAGCGAATCGTGTGGCTTCGAAGCCGAATCCCCCATAGCCACACGCTATCTCGCATGGTCAGCTCATCAGACAGCGGCATCGCCTTTCGCGGGCGTCGGACGCGCGGCCAGAAGTGTTGGCCGAGGACGCAACTCGGGGTTCGGTGCTTGGAAGCGGGCAAGGACCCGGTCCTTCACACCACAGACCCGCCGCAGAGCCTCCGGTAGGTCCCGTCCGTTGTGGCCTTAGGCGGCGGTCGTGATTCGCTCCATGGCGGGCGCGGGGGCGGTGGCGAACCAGGTGGTGTGGAAGGCGATCGCCACCGCGGCCAACAGCCCGATGACGATCGCGCCCGCGGCCACCGGGTACTCCGCCATCGGCACCGCCAGGTAGCGGTAGGACAGCAGCAGCGCCGCGAACACCACGGCACCGAAGCCGACCAGCCGAATCCGGAACGCACCCCAACCACGCTCGGGCGCGCGCAACGCCGATTCGACGGTCAGGCACAGCACCGCGCCCGCCACCAGATCCACGCCGTAGTGATACCCGAACCCCAATGTCGCGGTCACCGTGGCGGCCAGCCAGAACGCCCCGCCCCAGCGCATCCAGATCGGCGCGCGCGACCCGTCCACATCGCGACGGGTGTGGATGAACAGCGACAGCGCCCACGCGGTGTGCATCGAGGGCATGCAGTTGCGCGGGGTGAACTCGTCGAACGGCAGCGCGGCCGGGTTCGAGTCGATCGGCGGCAGCGCGGCGGGCCAGAAGTTGCCCACCTCGAAACCGTGCCCGTCGGCCCCGAACGCGAACATCGGCCCGACTACCGGGAACAGCACATAGAACAGCGGCCCGACCAGCCCGAGCACCAGGAAGGTGCGCACCAGATAATGGGTCGGCCACTGCCCGGTCGTGACCACCTTGCGCAATTGCCACACCGCCACCGCGATCGCGGCCACCGGCAATTCGATGTAGACCCAGTGCAGCACCGCGTACACCTCGGGCCCGAGCACATCCAGCACCCGCCCGACGACCCACGCCGGGTCACCGAGCGCGTGATCGGCGAGCAGCGCGTACTCGTCGAGCACCGTGGGTCGCACCGCCGAGGTCAGGTGCAACCACACATCACCCACCTTGGTCGCCAGCACCAGCAGCGCACCGAGTGCGACGGCCTTCAACGCGTCACCGCGCTCACGACCCCGCCAACGCAGCACCGCGATGACCGCGAGCATGGCCAGCACGATCGTCGGCCCGTTGCCGACCGTGAACGGCTTGCCGTCGATGAGCCGCAGCGCGACCCACACCGCATCGATCCCGATCGCGGCGGCCAGCGCGATCACCCGGCGGCGCGCGGAGATCCCGACGAGTGCGAGCACCAGCCCGGCCCACGGCACCGACATCGATTTCGGCGTGCCGACGAAGTCGCGAGCCAGGCTGGCCAGTGGTCCGTCGAAGCCGTTGACCGACGCGACGATCTGCAATCCGACCAGCAGTGCGAGCACCGCGGCCACCGCGACAACGGCGAGTGTGCGTGGTTCACGCAGGCGAGAACCGAGGGCGGCACCCCCCGCAACGGCGCGCGGATGTTCGACAAGCATCCAGCCATCGTAAACGGCGGGTAAACGCCGACAACCCGCGCAGCTGAACGCTAATGATCCAGCTCGCGCACCAGCGCGTCGACGACCGCGACCATATCGCCATGGGTCTGCGTGGCGACCCGGCGTTGCCGCTGGTAGGAGGCACCGTGGCGGGGGATGTCAGCCACCGCGGCCAGCTCGTCGACACAGCCGAGACGCTTCGCGGTCGGCTCGAGCCGGGTGAGCAGGTCCATCAGATCGTCGGTGACCAAACGCTCATTGCTGGCGTCGTCGACGATCACGATCGCGTCGAGCCCGTAGCGCGCGGCCCGCCATTTGTTCTCCTGCACATGCCATGGCGGCAGCGTCGGCAGTTCCTCGCCGTTTTCCAGGCGCCGGTCCAGGTCGACGATCAGGCAGTGGATCAGCGCGGCCACCGAAGCCAGTTCGGCGGGGCTGGACAGCCCGTCGCATACGCGCACCTCGATGGTGCCCCACTTGGGTGCGGGCCGGATATCCCAGTGCATGCCGCCGAGTTGTTCGAACACACCGGTTTTCATCTGGTCGTGCACGAAACCTTCGAATTGGCGCCAGTTCTCGAACTGGAACGGCAGCCCGGCGGTCGGCAACTGCTGGAACATCAGCGCCCGGTTGCTCGCGTAGCCGGTGTCGTCGCCGGACCACATCGGCGAGGACGCCGACAGCGCGAGCAGATGCGGATACGACAGCAGCAGCGAGTTCAGGATCGGAAAGACCTTGTCCCGGTGCGAAACTCCCACGTGCACATGCACGCCCCAGATGAGCATCTGGCGGCCCCACCACTGGGTGCGTTCGATCAGTTCGTCGTAATGCGGTGAGCGCGTGAGCTGTTGGGACGACCACTGCGCGAACGGGTGGGTGCCCGCGCAGAACAGGTCGACACCGAGTGGATCGGCCGCGCGCCGCACCGCGTTCATGGTGCCGCGCAGATCGTCCACCGCGCCGCCGACCGTGTCGTGCACGCCCGTCACCAATTCGACGGTGTTGCGCAGCAGTTCCTTGGTGACCTGCGGGGTGCCGTCGTGGGCACGCAGGTCACCGACGGCATCGAACACCGCCGAGGCCGTGTTGGACAGATCGCGCGTCACTTTGTCGACGAGCGCGATCTCCCATTCGATGCCGATCGTCGGCCGGGGCGAACCGCGAAACGGAACCGACTCGTATGCCCCGGCCATGGGTGTCTCGCTAACCGACGACGCCGCACGCCACCCGGGCGCCCGCATCACCGGTGTTCAGGGTGGTCTCGTCCGGGCCGGTGCCACCCTCACGGGTGTAGCGCGGGGGGATGTTGCCGAAGTTGTCGGCGCCGGCGTGGATGATCAGCGCCTTGCCCTTGACGTTGTCGAGGGTGACCGTGCTGGTCTGGGTGACCAGCTTCGCGGAACCGTCGGCGCCGACCTGCAGCGAGGTGAGGTCACCGCTGGCCGGGTGCGCGGTGGCACCGCCGACCTGCAGATGCCCACCGGCCGAGGTGAAGTCGCCCTCGCAGGTGCCGTTCTGGTGGAAGTGCAGGCCGTGGAAGCCGGGCGTCAGACCGTGCGCCTCGACGGTGACGACCAGGTGGCCACCCTCCTGCACGATGGTCGCGGTGCCGACCTCGGCACCCGAACCGTTCTTGAGCGAGGTCTTCAAACCGCCCGCGACGCCACCGTGCTCGTCGCCGTGGCCGGGGGCCGCCGCGGTCGGCGAGGGTGCGGCGTGGCCGCCGTTTTCACCTGCCGGTGCCGACGAGCTGGTCCACACCGGCGGCGTGGTGCCCTTGACGTCACTCGACTCCTGGCTGTTGGTGCAGGCTGCGAGCCCGAACGCGGCGACCGCGAGCACCGGGGTCACAATGCGCCAGGACGGGCGACGAGTTGTCGACGTGGCCATCAGGGGACTCCTTATCGGACTGGGGCTATACCGCTCAAGATGATGCCACAGCGGCGACGCGACCTACGGCACCGCGTGCCGCGCCTGGTTCAGCGACCGGTCAGTACGACGACGACACCCGGCGAGGTGTCCCCCGACTTGGGCGCGACCGTCCCGCCGACCTGTGCGGCGATCTCGGTGGCCGCGGCCTTGTCGCCCGCGCCGCCGCCGTAGTACACGGTGGTGGTGGTGAGGTTTTCGCCGCTGTAGTTGCCGGTGCTGACATTGGTCCAACCCGCCGTGGTCAGTTCGCTCGCGGTCCGCGCGGCCAGGCCCGCGACCAAGCTGTTGTTCAGCACCCGTACCGGCACCGCCTGATTGGCGGCACCCGCGGCGGGGGTCGTGGTCGTGGCGGTGGTCGTCGGCGCGACGGAGGTCGTTGTGGTCGGAGCGGCCGCGCTGGTGGTGGTCGGCGCGGCCTTGGTGGTGGCGGGCGCCTGCGCGACCGCGCTGGAGGTGGTGGTCTCGGTCGGCTCCGCATCCGATGCCACGGCATCGGAGTTCGACAGCGACATCGCACCCAGACCGGCGAAGACAATGGCCAGCGCGATCAACACCATCGCCAGCGCGCGCAACGGCGGGCCGCCGGGGGTGGGGTTCGGGTTGCTCACCCGCCCAACCCTAGCCGCAACAGCGGGTGTGTGGCCGTCATGTCAGACCTGGAAACCGAGTTTGCGGGCGGCACGCGACTTCTGCCGGCTCGCCCGCAGTCTGCGCAGCCGCTTGACCAGCATCGGGTCGGCGGCCAACGCCGCGTCGGAGTCGACGATCGCGTTGAGGACCTGGTAGTACCGGGTGGCCGACATGGCGAACAGTTCGCGGATCGCGTCTTCCTTGGCGCCCGCGTATTTCCACCATTTGCGTTCGAAGTCCAGGATGTCGAGCTCGCGGCGGCTCAGACCGGTGCTCTCGTCGGCCACCGAATCCTGTTCGCCCCCAGCGGGGCCGTCGGAGATCCCGGAGATATGCCGAGCTGCGCCGTCCATCTTGCTCCCTCGCCGAGTATCACGAGACGCTGAATACCGTCGTCATTCAACCACGGGTTCCCCGGATCCTTCGACCCATGTCACGGCGTGTTGACTCCGAGCCAGTAGGGGTGGCGCGGCCCACAGGGGTCCGCCGATCACCGGCCCACCCGAGCGGCGATAATGGCGACCATGGCAATTCTCCCGATCGTGATCGTCGGTGACCCCGTTCTGCACAACCCCACCGCGAAGGTGACGGAGACCCCCGCGGAGCTGGCCGAGCTCATCGCGGATATGTACGACACTCTCGAAGAGTCGAAGGGTGTCGGCCTGGCGGCCAATCAGGTCGGCGTCGGCAAGCGGCTGTTCGTCTACGACTGCCCCGATTTCGACGCGAGCGGCAATCCGCTTCGCCGCAAGGGCGTGGTGGTGAACCCGGTGCTGGAGACCTCGGCGATCCCCGAGACCATGCCCGACCCCGATGACGACGAGGAAGGCTGCCTGTCGGTGCCCGGCGAGCAGTTCCCGACCGGTCGCGCGGATTGGGCGAAGGTCACCGGGACCGACGCGGACGGCGAGCCCGTCGAGCTGGAGGGGACCGGCTTCTTCGCGCGCATGCTGCAGCACGAGGTGGGCCACCTCGACGGTTTCCTCTACGTCGACGTGCTGATCGGCCGCAATGCCCGCGCCGCCAAGAAGGCGATCAAGCGAAATGGCTGGGGCACACCGGGTTTGAGCTGGATCCCGGGAACCGTCCCCGACCCCTTCGGCCATGACGACTGAGACATGGCGGCTGGCGCCGCGGTTCTCGGCCCTGAGGCCTCGATCTTCCCTCCCTCCGGGCACTCCTTCGTCGCACCCTCCACTCAGTCCAGATCAAGGCGGCCGAGAACCATGATTCCGCTCGGGCGGCGCGTGGTGATGCGGTACCAGCTGCCCGCCGGTTATCCCCAGCCGCTCACCGATGTGATCGGCGAACTGGTGTCGCTGACGCCGCCGTCGGTGCGTACCGCCGAGGGTGAGCTGGTCTCGGTGTCCGCCGATCGCGTTGTCGCGTTGAAAGCGCTGGGGCCAAGGCCCATTCGGACCAAGGAGATCCGGTCGCTGGAGACCGCGGCGGCCATGGCCTGGCCGGGCTGCGCGCACCTGTGGATCGACGGCTGGCTGGTACGGGCCGGTAACGGCTACACCGGGCGGGCGAATTCGGCTGTGCCGCTGGGTGAGTCGGGTGTGCCTGCGGTGTTGTCGATCGACACCATGCACAAGATCGCGGACTGGTACACGAGTCAGGGGTTGCCGCTGCTGCTGCAACTGCCCGATCGGCTCGCCCCGGTCCCGCCGACCTGGAACACCTGGAGCGAGACCGTCGTCCTCGGTCTCGACATCGCGAATTTCGTGCTGCCGCAAGGCCCCTCGATGGTGCGGATCGCCGACGAGCCCGAGGACGGTTGGCTGCGGACACACCGCTACCGCGGCGAGATCCCCCTCGACCCCGCCGTGCGCGAACCGGACCGGACCGTGCTCACCTCGGTCCTGGACGGCACTGTCGGCTTCGCCTCACTCGGCCTGCCCGAGCCACTGTCCATCGGCCGCGGCGCGGTGACCACCGCCCCCGACGGCCGACGCTGGGTCGGCCTCACCTGTGTGGCCGTAGCGACCGCGCACCGCCGCAACGGACTCGGCGCGCTGCTGTGCGCCGAACTGATCCGATGGGGTGCCGAGCAGGGCGCGAGCCACGCCTACGTCCAGGTAGAGGTGGGCAACTCCGGCGCCCTGGCCCTGTACCGCGAACTCGGCTTCATCGAACACCACGCCTACCGCTACGCCGCCCCGCAGAATCATTAGCCCCGAAAGGTCCCTCGCTGTCGTGCGTCTCGCCACCTGGAACGTCAACTCGATCCGCTCCCGCGTCGATCGGGCGATCGCTTTTCTCGACCGCCACGACATCGATGTGCTGGCGTTGCAGGAGACCAAGTGCCGTGACGATCAGTTCCCCTTCGAGCAGTTCGAGGCCGCGGGGTACGAGGTGGCGCACGTGGGGCTCAATCAGTGGAACGGTGTCGCGATCGTTTCGCGGGTCGGGCTCACCGATGTCGAGCTCGCGTTCCCCGATCAGCCCGGTTTCGACAAGGACGCGGGCGATTCGCTGATCGAATCGCCGGTGGTCGAGGCGCGCGCGCTCGGTGCGACCTGTGGCGGGGTGCGGGTGTGGAGCCTTTATGTCCCCAACGGCCGCTCGCTCACCGACCCGCATTACACCTACAAGCTGAACTGGCTCTCGACCCTGCACGCGAAGGCGGCGGGCTGGCTGGCCGACGACCCCGAGGCCAAGATCGCGCTGGTCGGCGACTGGAATATCGCCCCCACCGACGACGACGTCTGGGCGCCGGAGCTGTTCATCGGCAAGACCCACACCTCCGCGCCCGAACGCGAGGCGTTCGCGTCCATGCTCGATCTCGGCTTCCGCGATGTGATGCGCCCGTTCGCCCCCGGCCCCGGCGTCTACACCTACTGGGACTACACCCAGCTGCGTTTCCCCCGCAAGGAGGGCATGCGCATCGATTTCATCCTCGCCTCCCCCGCCCTCGCCGACCGGATCAAGGACGCTGCGGTGGACCGCGAGGAACGCAAAGGCAAGGGCGCCAGTGACCACGCCCCGGTCATCGCCGAATTCTGAGTGGTCGGCGCGCATTCTCGGTACGTTGGAGGTGGAAGTTCCAGCTGCAACGTAGCGGGAGGTATCCCTTATGTCGTTCTATCGCCGCGTCGGGTCAGTGCCGCCGAAGCGCCATACTCAGCATCGGGATGAGTTCGGCAACCTCTACTACGAAGAGTTGATGGGCGAGGAGGGGTTCTCCGGGGACTCCTCGCTGCTCTATCACCGCGCCTTGCCACCCGCGATCGTCGATGCGACCGTCTGGCAGCTACCCGACCAGACCTTGACGCCGAATCATCCACTGCACCACCGACATCTGCGGCTGCCGCTGCTGTTCCCCGGCGATACACCCACCACGACCGACCCGGTGACCGGGCGCAGGTTGCTGCTGGCCAATGCCGATGTGCGGATCTCGTACGTGGTCGCCAAGGGCGCGTCGCCGCTGTACCGCAATGCCATCGGCGACGAGCTGGTGTACGTGGAATCCGGTGCGGCCGTGGTCGAGAGCGTGTTCGGGATCTTGCCGGTGCGCCAGGGAGACCAGGTGTTGATGCCGCGGGCGACAACCCACCGCTGGTTGCCGATGGGCGAGGAACCGTTGCGCGCGTATGTGATCGAGGCGTCGAGCCACATCACCCCGCCCAAGCGCTATCTCTCGAAATTCGGTCAGCTGCTGGAGAATTCGCCGTACTGCGAACGGGATCTGCACGGACCGCTCGAATTGCTGCTCGTCGAGGACACCGACGTGGAGGTGCTGGTCAAGCATCGCGCGGGCAACGAGGTGATCGGCACCAGGATGACGTACGCGAGGCATCCGTTCGATGTCGTCGGCTGGGATGGCTGCCTGTACCCGTACACGTTCAATATCGCCGATTTCGAACCGCTGACCGGCCGCGTACATCAGCCGCCGCCGGTGCATCAGGCCTTCGAGGCCACCAATTTCGTCATCTGCAATTTCGTGCCACGCAAGGTCGACTATCACCCGCTGTCGATTCCGGTGCCGTACTACCACTCCAACGTGGATTCCGACGAGATCATGTTCTATTGCGGCGGAAACTATGAGGCGCGCAAGGGTTCCGGCATCACCCAGGGTTCGGTGTCGGTACATCCGGGTGGTTACGCGCACGGGCCACAACCCGGTGCCTATGAACGCAGTATCGGGGCGGAGTTCTTCGACGAACTGGCGGTGATGGTGGATACGTTCCGGCCGCTGCAACTCGGCGAGGGCGCGCTGGCCTGCGAAGATCCGGCTTATGCGTGGACGTGGTCGGGTCGCGGGCCGGGGCTGCGATGAGCCTGCTGCGTGTGGAGGTCCCCGCCGATTCCCTGTTCGGGGCGGAGAACATGCCCTACGGCGTTTTCGCACCACCCGGTGGTGAGTTCCGCGTCGGTACCCGATTGGGCGATTCGGTGCTCGATCTGGCCGCGCTGCTCGACGATGCGGTGTTCCGCCGTCCCGACCTGAATGCCTTTCTCGCACAGGGCCACAGCCGCTGGCGCGAAGTCCGCGACCGGCTTCGTGAACTCGCAGGCACCGCGCTGCCCGTCGATGCCGTGCACCCGCTGTCCTCGGTGCGGATGGCGCTGCCGGTGCGGATCGGCGATTACGTCGACTTCTACGCCAGCATCGACCACGCCACCAACCTCGGCAGGCTGTTCCGCCCGGATAGTGAACCGCTGCTACCGAATTGGCGGCATCTGCCGGTGGGCTATCACGGCAGGGCAGGCACCGTCGTCGTCTCGGATACGCCGGTCATCAGGCCGCGGGGCCAGCGCCGCACAGCCTCCGGCGCACCCGATTTCGGACCGTCGGAACGGCTGGACATCGAGGCCGAATTGGGCTTCGTCGTCGGTACCGGCTCCACCCTCGGCGCACCGGTGACTGTCGACGAGTTCACCGAGCATGTCTTCGGCGTCGCCCTGGTCAACGACTGGTCGGCTCGCGATATCCAAGCCTGGGAGTACCAACCGCTCGGCCCGTTCCTCGGCAAATCGTTCACCACCTCGATCTCGGCCTGGATCACCCCGCTGGCCGCACTGACGCAGGCCCGGGTACCGCTACCAGCACAGGACCCCGAACCCCTGCCCTACCTGCGCGGCACCGGCAACTTCGGCCTCGATATCGATCTGACCGTCGCCTGGAACGGCGACGTCGTCGCACACCCGCCCTACTCACGCATGTACTGGTCCCCCGCCCAGATGCTGGCCCACCTCACCGCCAACGGCGCCTCGATCCGCCCTGGCGACCTCTACGCCTCCGGCACGATTTCCGGCCCGGAGCCTGCCCAACGCGGCTCCTTCATCGAATTGTCCTGGGGTGGTACCCAACCCATCACCGTGAACGATCAGACACGCACCTTTCTGGCCGACGGCGACGAGGTAACGATCACCGCCACCGCGCCGGGCACCGAGGGCAAGCGAATCGGTCTCGGCGAGGTCGGCGGCCGAATCCTGCGGGCACGCGACACCTGAGGCCCCGAATTCTCGCGGCAGCCGAGCTCCGAAGCACCGATAGCGGGTGCGGGCCCGCCGCCGCGTCCACCCAGGGGCGGAGATGGTACTCGACCTACCTCCACCCCGAGGCGGTATCGGGCGGATTCGGGCGCGGGATACGGTGACGGTTCGAACGTTTCCGAGCAGAGGGCACCCGACGATGTTGACGAGTATCGCCCGCACCGCCGTTGCCCGACCACGGCTGGTGGTCGCGGTCGCGCTATTGCTGATGATCCTGAGTGGCGCGATCGGCGCCACCGTGCACTCGCACATGAAATCGGGCGGATTCGTCACCGACGATCTCGATTCGGTGCAGGCCAGCCAATACCTGAGCGACCACTTCCCCGGTAGCGAGCCCAACTACGTCCTGACTATCTCCGCCGACGACGTGGCCGGTTCCGCCGCCGCGCGCGCGGCCGCCGACCACGCGATCGCCGTCCTCGACGCACATTCCGAGATAGTCAGCGGGGTGCAGTCGTATTGGACCGCGCGCCCCGACCTCAAACAGGCAATGCTGAGCAAGGACCGCAAGCACGCGCTGATCCTGGCCAGCATCGAAGGCGACGATGCCGAGCTGCCGGTTCGGGCGGCGAAGCTGAGCGAGGAACTGCAGGTCGACAGCGGTCCGGTGACGATCAAGGCCGGTGGGCTCGCCGCGACCTTCGGTGACATCAACACCCAGATCAGCAAGGATCTGATCATCGCCGAGGCGATCGCGATCCCGATCACCGGCCTGCTGCTGGCACTGGTGTTCGGCAGCCTGATGGCCGCCGCGCTGCCGGTGGCGATCGGACTGTTCGCCATCGCGGCGTCGCTGGGCATTCTGCGCGTGCTGACCGCTCTCACCGACGTGTCGATCTTCGCGCTGAACATGACCACGGCACTCGGATTGGCGTTGGCGATCGATTACAGCCTGTTCATCGTCAGCCGGTATCGCGAAGAATTGACGGCGGGCGCCACCCCGGCCGCGGCGGTGACCCGCGCGATCCGCACCGCTGGTCGCACGGTCGTGTACTCGGCACTGGTCGTCGCGCTCTCGCTGTCGGCACTGCTGGTGTTCCCGCAGTACTTCTTCAGGTCGTTCGCGTACGCGGGCATCGCCGTGGTCGCCGCCGCGGCGGCCGCCGCGGTGATCGTGCTGCCCGCCCTGCTCATTCTGGTCGGTCATCGCATCGATGCGGGCGACCTGCGCGCACCGATCCGCCGGCTGTTCCGGCTGGCTCCGCGGACGGAAAAGGCACCGCGTCAGACGTTTTGGTATCGCCTTGTCATCGCCGTGATGAAGCGGCCGATGTCGATCGCGCTGGCCACCACCGCGTTCCTGCTGCTGCTCGGCGCGCCGTTCCTCGGTGTCCAGTTCGGCTATCCCGACGACCGGGCGCTGCCCACCGACGTCGCCAGTCGCGAAGTGGGTGACATCCTGCGCACCGAATTCGACGCCGACCTCGCCTCGAGCGCGACCATCGTGCTGCCCGAGTTCCGTGGCAGTACAGCGGAACTCGACACCTACGCCCGCGAGCTGTCCAAGGTCCCCGATGTACCGGCCGTCCTCAGCAGTGCTGCGGTGTATCGCAATGGGATGCGGGTAGCAGCGGGCGTGCCCGAGATGACGGACCCGCAGCACGGCGCCTACCTGTCGGTCGCGACCTCACTGGACCCCTACTCCAGCGCGGGCGGCGCCCAGCTCGACACCCTGCGCACGGTCGCCGCACCATCGAAGGCCCTGATCACCGGCCCTGGGGCGCTGAATCAAGACTCGGTCACCGCGATCACCGGCAAACTGCCGCTGGCCGGCGCGCTGATCGCGCTCACCACCCTGGTGCTGCTGTTCCTGTTCACCGGCAGCGTGGTGTTGCCGATCAAGGCACTGATCCTCAACATCTTGTCGCTGGCGGCGACGTTCGGCGCGATGGTGTGGATCTTCCAGGACGGTCACCTGTCGGGGCTGCTCGGCTTCACCGCCACCGGCACCCTCAACTTGGCCATGCCCATCCTCATGTTCAGCCTGGCCTTCGGCGCGTCCATGGACTACGAGGTCTTCCTGCTGTCGCGGATTCGCGAGGAATGGCTGGCCGGGCCGAAGACCACCGCGGGCAATACCGAGGCCGTCGCGATGGGCGTGGCCCGCACCGGGCGCATCTTCACCGCCGCCGCGTTGCTGATGAGCATCGTGTTCCTCGGCGTCGCCACCTCGGGTGTGTCGATGATGAAACTGTTCGGCCTCGGCTGCGCGCTCGCGGTGATCAGCGACGCGACGGTGATCCGTGGCCTGCTCGCACCGGCACTCATGCGGATGATGGGCACCTGGAACTGGTGGGCGCCCAAGCCCCTCGTGGTGCTGCACAACAAGTTCGGGCTCGACGAGGCCGAGGACATCGCCCACGACGCACCGAAGCGGCTCCACTCGGCGTCGAGGTAGCGACCGCGCGCGCGATCCGTCCGGTCTATCCCCGGGCGGGTCGCGAATCCCGGCGGGTATCGTCGGCGGGGCAATTCACACCAACGGGGGCTCGCACCAGCGGGCTGAGAGGACGGCTAGCCCAATCGGGCGTCAGGGCCGTCGACCGTATGAACCTGACCGGATAATGCCGGCGTAGGGAGGAAGAATCATGGGCTCGAGCACGTCTTCTGACGGGGCGGTCGACACCGTCACCACCGGTCCGATCCAGGGCAGCGTCAAGCACTACCAGGAGGTAGACGGCCTGCGCATCCCGGTTCGCCGCATCAACCTCACCAACGGCGACCACTTCGATGTCTTCGACACCTCCGGTCCGTACACCGACGACAACGCGGTGATCGACCTCGAGGCAGGCCTGCCGAAACTGCGCGACGAATGGGACTCCCCCGCCGTCGACGGCCCGCCGACTCAGCTCGCCTGGGCTCGCCAGGGCATCATCACCCCCGAGATGCGGTTCATCGCCGCCCGCGAGGGTGTCTCGCCCGAGCTGGTGCGTGACGAGGTGGCGCTCGGTCGCGCGGTGATCCCGGCCAACCACAACCACCCGGAGCTGGAGCCGACCATCATCGGCAAGAAGTTCCTGGTCAAGATCAATGCCAATATCGGCAACTCGGCGGTGTCGTCGTCGATCGCCGAAGAGGTCGAGAAGATGGTGTGGGCCGCGCGCTGGGGCGCCGACACCATCATGGACCTGTCCACCGGCAAGAACATTCACGAGACCCGCGAGTGGATCCTGCGCAACTCTCCGGTCCCGATCGGCACTGTGCCGATCTACCAGGCACTGGAGAAGGTGAACGGTGATCCCACCAGGCTCACCTGGGAGATGTACCGCGACACCGTGATCGAGCAGTGCGAGCAGGGTGTCGACTACATGACCGTGCACGCGGGGGTGCTGCTGCGCTACATCCCGCTCACCGCCAAGCGGGTCACCGGCATCGTCTCGCGCGGTGGATCCATCATGGCCGCTTGGTGTTTGGCGCATCATCAGGAATCGTTCCTGTACACGCACTTCCGTGAGCTGTGCGAGATTCTCGCGAAGTACGACGTGACCTTCTCCCTCGGTGACGGCCTGCGTCCCGGCTCCATCGCCGACGCCAACGACGAGGCCCAGTTCGCCGAGCTGCGCACCCTCGGCGAGCTCACCAAGATCGCGAAATCCTATGGCGTGCAGGTGATGATCGAGGGCCCCGGCCACGTGCCGATGCACAAGATCGTCGAGAACGTTCGTCTGGAAGAAGAGCTCTGCGACGAGGCCCCGTTCTACACTCTGGGCCCGCTCGCCACCGATATCGCGCCCGCCTACGACCACATCACCTCGGCCATCGGCGCCGCGATCATCGCCCAGGCCGGCACCGCGATGCTCTGCTACGTCACGCCCAAGGAGCACCTGGGCCTGCCCAACCGCGACGACGTCAAGGTCGGCGTGATCACCTACAAGATCGCCGCCCACGCCGCCGACCTCGCCAAGGGTCACCCGCACGCCCAGGACCGCGACAACGAATTGTCCAAGGCCCGTTTCGAATTCCGCTGGCACGACCAGTTCGCGCTCTCGCTCGACCCCGACACGGCCCGCGAGTACCACGACGAGACCATGCCGGCCGAGCCCGCCAAGACCGCGCATTTCTGCTCGATGTGCGGTCCGAAGTTCTGCTCGATGCGCATCTCCGCCGACGTGCGTGAGTACGCGGAGAAGCAGGGACTCACCGATGTCGCCGCGATCGAGGCGGGCATGGCCGAGAAGTCCGCCGAGTTCGCCGACCAGGGCGGCAAGGTGTATCTCCCGGTCGTCTCCTGACCGCTAGCACTGTCGACGCCCGTCCGATCTCCCCGATCGGGCGGGCGTCGCACTGTGCGGGTGTGCTGCGTGCACCCCTGGATTTCGGGGCTTTCGCTCGCGGTGCCGCTCGGTAAAGTTGGCGGCGTGTCGACCTAGCGACACGCCGAACACTGGAGCTGAACCACATGAAGCGCATCGTCGCCGGAGCCCTCGCGGCCGCCGCCCTGTCCCTCGCCGCCCCGCTCGGCACCGCCTCTGCGGCATCGCTGCCGGTCGCCGACTCCGGGTCCTCGTCCATCGGCTGCACCTCCGACACCAGCCCGTGCGCCCTGCGCCCCCTGTTCGACCTGTTCACAGCGCTGACCACGGGCAGCGCGTAGAGCGCGATCCCGCCACGAAGGGTCGGCGGGGTAACGTCGGCGAGGTGGCCGATGCCTTCTATCTCACCGACCCCGCCGACCCCGATCGGTACATCTCGACCGAGCTGACGCGCGGCCCGTGGTCGCCGGACGCCCAGCACGCGGGACCACCGTCGGCGCTGCTCGGGCATGTGATCGAGCGGTGTGCGCCGCGACCGGGGTTTCAGGTCGGGCGGGTCGCCGTCGAGATTCTCGGGCCGGTGCCGCTGGCTCCGCTCACCGCGCAGGCGAAGGTGGTGCGGTCGGGGCGCAGTGTCGAGCTGATCGAGGCGACCTTGTCGTCGGAGCGCGGGCCGGTGATGCAGGCCAATGTGTGGCGAATCAAGCTCGCCGAGCCCGCGCTCGATCTGCCCGCGGAGTTCCTGCCGACCGGCACCAGGCCGCTGCCCGCGGCGGCGGAGCCGGAGGCGTTTCCGTCCGAGCAGGAGATCGGTTTCCACACCGGTATCGAATATCGCTTCTCCGCAGGCTCTTTCGCCGCGCCCGGTCCCGCTGTCTGCTGGATCCGGTTGAAGTACCCGATCGTCGCGGGCACCACCCCGAGCCCGCTGGAACGCACACTGGCCGCCGCCGATTCCGGCAACGGGGTCAGTGCGGTCCTCGACTGGTCGAAATACCTGTTCATCAATACCGACCTCACCGTGACCCTGCATCGTCAGCCGGTCGGTGAGTGGGTGTGTCTGGACGCGGTCACCCATCCCCAGCCACACGGCATCGGCCTCGCCGAATCCGCGCTGTTCGACGAGACCGGGCCATTGGGTCGCAGCACCCAAACGCTGCTGCTGGCACCGCGTTAGCGACTGTCAGATCGCGGGGGCGCCACTGACACCCGCCAGGTGCGGCCGTGCCTCAGTGGCGCGGCTTCACCAGGTCAGTGTTGCCATGCTTGAGCAGTTCGGAATCGAAGGTGCTATCGGTCCGGAACGGGTCACCGGTGCCGGTGGTGATCAGCCCGTACAGACTCTTGGTGATGTAGCCACCCCAGGCATTGGCGCACACTTCGTAGCATTCGTCGGCGGGCCGCAAACCCACATGGGTGAAGCGGATTTCGGTGCCGCCGTCACGGTCGATGAGGTCGAAGACCACGTCGGTGCCCTCCCATTCGCTGGTGTCCGCGATGAAGGAGATGTAAGCGTCGGTGACGTGCCACACCAGGCGCTTGCCAGGGATCGACTCGGTGGTGGTCATCGTGCAGCGGTGGGCGCCGGGGACCTCGAAGCGGTAGCTGTCGCCGACGGCGCCTGTGGTGCCTTCGATGGTCTCGTTCCACCAGCCGCGGACATTGTTGATCGCCGCGAATGCTTCCTCGGGACTCGCGTCGACAGTCGCGGTCGCGGTGAAGTTGTTGTCGCTCATGAGTTTTCCTTCGGCTCAGCCGTCCAGGTAGTTCCGGAGGGCCTCGAATGGCCTGTCCCAGTCGCGGGCCATGGCGGCCAGAAACTGTTGGGCCACTTGCATAGGAGCGGAGTCGAGGCGGTAGCGCACCCTGCGTCGCTCCCCCGGTTCCGCGATCACCAGGCCCGTATCTGCAAGCAGGGCAAGGTGTTTCGCGATCGCCTGCCGGGTGATGGGCAGGCGATCG
Source organism: Nocardia sp. NPDC059195 (assembly GCF_042754695.1). Lineage (NCBI taxonomy): Bacteria > Bacillati > Actinomycetota > Actinomycetes > Mycobacteriales > Nocardiaceae > Nocardia > Nocardia sp. NPDC059195. The sequence goes on from NZ_JBHZBG010000009.1 coordinate 167,601, forward strand.
GCGAGGTCGGTCGCGGTGGCCGGACCGTGCGCGGCGAGTGCGGCGAGTACCGACCGCCTGCTCGGATCGGCCAGCGCGACGAAGACCCGTTCCGCGGTGGCCTCCAGCTCAGGCCGCATCGAGGTACTCGACGAGCTCGCCCAGCTCGCTCTTCCAGCCGCCGACATTGCCCTCGAACGCCTCCTTGTGCGCTTCATCGGGCAGTTGGGCGAAGCCGGTCTCGGTTACGGTCAGGCGGGTTCCAGCACCGACCGGCTCGAGGCTGAACTCCACATAGGTGCGCCGCGGGTCGTCGTCGGGCAGTCCGTTGATCGGCCAGGTGTAGCCGAACACCGATGGCTCCTCGACCCGCTCCACCCGTATGTCCGCGGCGAACCCTTCCTTCCAGGTCATCCGCATGTCCCCACCCGGCCGCAGGTCGATCTCGGCGGTATTGCCGAACCAGCTCCCCAGCCCTTCCGCGGTAGTGATCGCCGCCCACACCTTGGCGGGCGGATGCGCGAGCTCGACGGTCCGCACGATCTGATCAGGGAATCCCATGACGCCTCCTCTAATAGCAACTGATTGGTTGCTATTCAATGTATTGCAACCGATGGGTTGCGTCAAGGGTTGGTCCGGCATAATCGCCCAATCCACCGCGTTCTAGTCAGTGTTCTGACTGGCCGAAGCTGAAGTGGTCGATTTCGCCAGTGCACGTCCGAACCGTCGGCGGCGCACAACATCGGCGACCTCATCCGCGCAGCGTGTCGGGCGAGCTACGCCTTGTCGAACCGAGTGTCGACGAAGGACTTGAAGTCGACCTTGCCGGGGATGGCCTTGGCCTTGGTGAAGGCGTTGGCGATCTCCTGTTCGGAGGCGATGACCTGGTCGGTCAGCTTGATCGGCTCCTTGATCGAGCGGGTCCAGGTGGTGCGGGAGGCGTCGACGCTGATCTGGGTCAGTTCGGCGTACTTGGTCGACCAGGTGTCGAGGTTGTCCGAGGACCACTTGGTTGCCGCGGCATAGCGCTGGAAGAAGTCAGCCAGCGCAGCGGACTTGCCCGCGTCGGCGACGGTCTTGTTGCCCGCGACCCAGAAGTTGTAGCCGTTGGCGGCCTGGTCGGCGGTGGCGATCGACTTGGCGCCGATCTCCTTTTCGGCGATGGCGGTGTAGGGGTCCCAGGTGGCCCAGGCGTCGACGTCACCGCGGGTGAGCGCGGTGTAGCCGTCGCCGGGGGCGAGGTAGACCGGCTCGACATCGCTGAGCGACAGGCCCGCCTTCTGCAGTTGCAGGAGCAGGTTCGCGTTGGCCGAACTGCCCTTGTAGACGGCGACCTTCTTGCCTTTGAGTGCCGCGACGGAGCCGATGGCCGAGTCCTTACCGACCAGGATCGCGTCACCCTTACCGGTGGCCGAGAGCGCGCCGACGATCTTGATGTCGGCGTCGGCGGCCGCGCCGAAAATCACTGGGGTATTGCCTGTTTGGGCGATATCGATGCCGCCCGCGCTCGCCGCCTCGACCAGCGGCAGACCGGCGGTGAAGGTGGAGAATTCGATCTTGTAGGGCAGGTTCTCCAGTTGCCCCGATGCCTTCAACAGCACCTCGATCGAGATCGCCTTCTGATCACCGACTTTCAGCGTGACAGTGCTGAGGTCGACCGGCCCCGAGGGTGCGGCCTCGGTCGCCGCGTCATCGCCGCAGGCGCTCAATGCGAGCGTTGCGACAACAGCGAGGGCGAGACCTGCCAGGCGGGACATCGGATTGCGTTTCACTGGGACAACTTTCGTGCGATGGTGCGGAGGGATCAGTGGGTGACACCGAGCAGCGCGAGCAGCTGCGTCGCGTACTCGGCGACTTCCGGCGCGGCGGCGGTGCGTGGGCGTGGCAGTTCGATGGCCACGTCGGCGGCGATGCGGCCCTCGTCGAGGACCAGCACACGGTCGGCCAGGGTGATCGCCTCGAGTACGTCGTGGGTCACCAGCAATACGCCGAATTCGCGCTGGGCGTGCAGGCCGAGAAGCAGGTCGTGCATCGTCAACCGGGTCAATGCGTCGAGGGCGCCGAAGGGCTCGTCGAGCAGCAGCAGGGTCGGTTCGGCCACCAATGCCCTTGCCAGCGCGGCACGTTGGGCTTCACCACCGGACAGGGTGAGCGGCCACGCGTCGGCGCGACCGGCGAGGCCGACCTCGGCGAGCAGGTCGCGGGCGGCTTGCTCGTCGGCACGTCGATGGCGTGGCTTCGGCCTGCCGAGGGCGACATTGCGCACCACCGGCTGCCACGGGATCAACCGCGCTTCCTGGAAGACGATGGTCGGCCTGCCCTCGACGGAAACCGCACCGCGAGTAGCGGTATCGAGTCCACCGAGAATGCGCAACAGCGTGGACTTGCCCGATCCGCTTCGTCCGACCAGCGCGACGATCTCGCCCGCGCCGATCTCGAGATCGATCCCGTCGAGCACGGTGCGTTCACCGAATCGCTTGCTCATCCCGGTGATTCGCGCGGCGGCCGCACGGGTCGGCCGAGCGGAGATGGGGGTGACAGTCGCGGCGGCAGCGGTCATGATGTGAACCTCGTAATCGAACGGCGGCGGGTAGCGGGCCTGCCGACCAGCGGGACAGGGTGGGTCCGCTGGTCGGCGGAGGTGGCGGACATCAGCGGTGCACCGCCGGGCGCCAGCGCAGGGCGCGGCGTTCGAGCAGCCGCACCATCGAGTCGGTGAGCAGGCCGAGCAGGCTGTAGACCACCAGACCGAACACCACGATGTCGGTGCGCAGGAATTCGCGGGCGTTGTTGACGACGAAGCCGAGTCCCGCACTGGCATTGATCTGTTCGGCCACGATCAGCGAGAGCCAGGCGATGCCGAGGCTCTGGCGCGCACCGACCAGAATCTGCGGCAGCGCGCCGGGGAGGACGAGCAGGCGCAGGCGTTCGACGAGTCCGAGGTGCAGGGCGCTGCCGAGTTCGAGCAGTTTCGGGTCCAGCTGGCGGATGCCCGAGAAGGTATTGAGATACAGCGGGAAGAACACGCCGAGCGCGATCAGGTAGACCTTGGGTTCCTCGCCGATGCCGAACCAGATGATGAATAGTGGGATCAGGCCGAACAGCGGGATGGTGCGGATCATCTGCAGCGGCGGGTCGACCGCGTACTCACCGATCTTGCTCAGGCCGGCGAGCACACCGAGCACCAGCGCGAGCACCGCGCCGAGCGCGAAGCCGTACAGCGCACGCTGGCCCGAAACCAGCAGGGCCTCGGTGAGCTGGCCGGATCGGTAGGTTTCCAGGCCGACGTCCAGTACCGCGGACGGCGCGGGCAGCTTCTTGGCGCCGATCGCGCCGCTGGCGCTGGCGAGCTGCCAGATGAGCAGCACGGCGATCGGCGAGAGCGCGCGAAGGAACCCGGGGCGGCGGTACAGCGGGATCCGTCGCTCGCCGGTTTCGGTGGGCCTCTCCAACAGCATGCGAGCATGGTGCCCGCCCGAGGCGGCACACCGACAGGGTTCGAATCAGCTCGAGGATTTGTCGGCTCTGCTGGAGATCTGCTGTACCGCCCAGCTATTGCCGTCGGGGTCGCTGAAGAAGACGAAGCCGACATTGTCGAGCCGATGCGGGACGGGCCGCGGATTCACGCCGAGCTCCTGCACCGCACTGACCTCGACCCCGCGCGCCACCAGCTCCGCGTGCGCCTGCTCGATATCAGGGACCACGAGTTGCAGGCCCTTCAGCGAGCCGGGCGGCATCTCCGGCACGGCACCTTTGCCGATGACGATCGAGCAGCCCGAGCCGGGTGGGGTGAGTTGCACGATGCGCACGCCGTCGGAGATCACCGTGTCGTGGTCGACGGCGAAGCCGAGCTGGGTGGCGTAGAAATCCTTGGCCCGGTCGATGTCGGAGACCGGGACGATCACAACTTCCAGAGTCCAGTTCACTACGCGCCTCCGCGTTGTAGTCCGGGTGAAATACCAAGTCTGCCAGCCCGTACACAGCAGGGGCCAGGTAAGCGCTCAGGACCGACGTTCCCAGCGCCAGGCGAATTCACCGGTAGCGGGGGGCGGACCAGGTAGCCGCCCCTCAGCGGTGAGCCCGTCGATCATCAACGCGAGGACCCGCTGGCGCAGTTCGGCGGTGCGCACCGGGTCCGGCATCGTGATCGCGGCGCAGGCCTCGAAGATCAGGCCGAGGTCGAGGGCGTCGACATCGGGGCGAAGCCTGCCGCTCGCGTGGGCGCGGCGGACCAGTTCCTCACCGGCCTCGCCCGAGTGCATCACGTCGGGCAGCATCGACTCGTCGGGAGTGAAGGTGCCCGCCAGCCGCACGGTGAGCGAGTGCACATCGGCCTCGACGACCCGTTCCAGGAATCCGACGAACCCCCGCCACCCATCCGAATCCTCCAGCGCCGCATCGGCTTCGGTGTTGAACCGCCGCAGCCCTTCGTGGCAGAGCGTGCGCAGCAGCACCTCCTTGCTCGGATAGCGCCGGTAGAGCGCGCTGATCCCGACCCCCGCGCGTTCCGCGACGGCGGCGATCGGCGCGTTCGGATCGTCGAGGAACACCGCGCGGGCCGCATCGAGGATCAGTCCGTTGTTGCGCGCGGCCTGCGCCTTGCGGCCGGGCAAGCGTGGCTGATCTGCGGTTTCGGTCTGGTTCGCCATGAATATCAGCCTACCACTTGAAACGGAATGATCCGTTCTGCTACATTTGGAACAGAACGAAACATTCCGTTTCAATAGGAGGAGTCGACATGGCCACCATCACCCCGTTCCGGATCGAAGTTCCGCAGGCCCGGCTCGACGATCTCGCCAACCGCCTGCGCGGCGCCCTGTACCCGGACGAGCTGCCCGGCGTCGGCGACGCGTACGGCGTGCCTGCCGGCCGGGTCAAGACCCTCGCCGAGTACTGGCTCGAGGAGTTCGATTGGCGTGCAGTGGAATCCGAGCTCAATGCCTACCCGCAGTTCACCACCGAGATCGACGGCGAGGACATCCACTTCCTGCACATCCGCTCCTCGCGCGCCGATGCCACGCCGGTGATCCTCACCCACGGCTGGCCCGGTTCGGTCCTGGAATACCTCGACGTGATCGCGCCGCTCACCGAGCCGGAATCGGCCGATCAGCCCGCCTTCCACCTGGTCATCCCCTCGCTGCCCGGCTTCGGCTTCTCCGGCCCCACCCGCAGCACCGGCTGGAACCGCTACCGCACCGCCCGCGCCTGGGCCGAGCTGATGGATCGCCTCGGCTACCAGCGCTACGGCGCCATCGGCAACGACGGCGGCTCGATGGTCTCGCCCGAAATCGGCCGGATCGCCCCCGACACTGTGATCGGCGTGCACGTCACCCAACTGTTCTCGTTCCCGTCCGGCGACCCGGCCGAGTTCGAAGGCCTCGACGAGGCCGATATGGCCGCGCTGCACCATCTTCAGTGGTTCCACGCGAACAAGATGGCCTTCAACACCCTGCACAGCCAGCAGCCGCAGACCCTGGCCTACGCGCTGGCCGATTCCCCGGTGGGCCTGCTCGGCTGGAACGCGCAGCTGTTCGGCGAATCGCTCGACGCGCGGTTCGTGATCGCGAATGTGGCGCTGTACTGGCTCACCGGGACCGCCGGTTCGTCGCTGCGCTTCTACTACGAAGACGCGCACGCGGGCGAGCAGCCGACCGAGCCGACCACGGTCCCGACGGGCCTGGCGATGTTCGCCGGCGATTTCCAGTCGATCCGCCGGTTCGCCGAGCGCGACCACAGCAAGATCGTCAGCTGGAATTCCTACGACACCAGCGCGGGCACGGGCGGCGCGAACGACGCGGCCGGGCACTATGCGGCGCATGAGGCACCCGAGGTGCTGGTCGGCGACATCCGTGAGTTCTTCGCCGGGCTCGCCTGATTCTCTTCAGGTGCCGCGGCCCACGCTCCCCTCATCGGTGCGTGGGTCGCGACCCATTCGAATCATGCACCAGCGCAGTGTGATACGCGCACCAAAGTTGCCAATCAGTGATGCTCGTGCAGCTCACCCCACGCCGGGAACGGATCGGGGTAGCCGGTCCACGCGCTCGCGCCCGCCGCGAACTCGGCGTCGGTGAGCAGCGCGGCGTCGAGCTCGCGCCGGACAGCGGGCGCGTCGAGGCGCACCCCGATGAACACGAGTTCCTGTCCGGCGGGAACTTCCAGTTCCGACCACCACGCGCCGGGTTCGAAGGTGATATTCGGACCGGCCTGCGACCAGATCGCCGCCAGCTCGGGGCGACTCGCGATCCAGCAGAATCCCTTGCTGCGCAACATCCCCCGCAGTCGCGCGAGCACGTCGGCCAGGCGCTGCGGATGGAACGGGCGATCGGCGATGAAGCTGATGCTGCTGATCCCGTATTCCTCGGTCTCGGGAGTGTGCCCGCCCGCCAATTCCGCTGCCCAGCCTTCGGATTCGGCGGCGACTTCCAGGCTGTAGCGGCCGGTGGCGAGCACCTCGGACAGGTCGACGACACCCTTCTCGGTGCGCAGCACGTGGGCGCGCGGGTTGAGCCTGCGCACCGTCGCCTCGACGGTGGCCGCGGCGTTCGCGCTGACCAGGTCGGTCTTGTTGATCAGCAGCACGTCGGCGAACTCCACTTGGTCGACCAGCAGATCCGCGATCGAGCGGGCGTCACCCTCCCCCGCTTCGAGATCGCGCTCGGCCAGCGCCTGTCCGCGAACCAGTTCGGCCAGGAAGGTGGAGGCGTCGACGACGGTGACCATGGTGTCGAGCCGGGCGATGTCGCCTAGGTGGAACCCGTCGTCGAACTCCCAGTCGAAGGTGGCGGCCACCGGCATGGGTTCGGAGATTCCGGTCGACTCGATCACCAACTGGTCGAAGCGGCCCTCGCGCGCCAGGCGGGCGACGGCCTCGATCAGGTCCTCGCGCAGGGTGCAGCAGATGCAGCCGTTGGTGAGCTCGACCAGCTTTTCCTCGGTGCGGTCGAGGTGCCCCTGGCCCGCGACCAGCGCCGCGTCGATATTGACCTCGCTCATGTCGTTGACGATGACCGCGACCCGGCGGCCGTCGCGGTTGGCGAGGATGTGGTTGAGCAGCGTGGTCTTGCCCGCGCCGAGGAAGCCGGACAGGACGGTGACGGGCAGATGCGTCAGGGAGTTGGTCACGAGAGTTAATGATAATGGTTTTCATTTTCTAGCGATTGCCTGGGTCTCGCACAGACCCGCGCGAGCCGTAGGGTTGGGGCGTGAAGATGTTGCCGCTGACCCCTGATGGCCAGACCCCCGTTCGCGCGCTCACCATCGCGGGCACCGACTCCGGTGGCGGCGCCGGCATCCAGGCCGATTCGCGCACCATGGCGCTGTGCGGGGTGCACGCGTGCGTGGCGGTGGCCGCCGTGACCGTGCAGAACACGGTGGGCGTCAGCGGTTTTCACGAGATCCCGGCGCAGATCGTGGCCGATCAGGTACGCGTGGTCGTTCGCGATATCGGCATCAGCGCCGCCAAGACCGGCATGCTCGCGTCCACCGCGATCATCGAGGCAGTCGCCGGGGTATGCGATGAGCTCGGGATCGGGCGCGCCGGCACCATCCCGCTGGTGGTCGATCCGGTCGCGGCCTCCATGCACGGAGATCCGCTGCTACACGCGGAAGCCCTCGAGGCAGTGCGTAACACGCTGATTCCGCTCGCGACGGTTGTCACCCCGAACCTCGACGAGGTGCGCCTGATCACCGGTATCGAAGTGGTCGACGACGCCACCGCACGCAAGGCCGCCGAGGCATTGCACGCGCTGGGGGCGCAGTGGGCGATCGTGAAGGGCGGGCACCTGCGCGCCTCGGAATTCAGCACCGATCTGCTCTACGACGGCGACACCTTCCGCGAGTTCACCGCACCGCGCATCGCCACCGGCAACGACCACGGCGGTGGCGACACCCTGGCCGCGGCGATCGCCAGCGCACTCGCCAACGGCTACTCGGTGCCCGACGCCGTGGAGTTCGCCAAGGAGTGGACCTACCGCTGCCTGGCCGCTTCGTACGACCTCGGCGCAGGTCACGGCCCCGTCTCCCCGCTCTGGAGACTGCACACCGACGCTTAGCGTGGCGTCGCGAACTTGTCGGTGCCCAGGTTCATACTGAACCCATCGCACCCCCAGCCGACCCCAACGGCGTGATCGGCGAGAACAACGGAGTTCGTGTCGGGCGCGAGGATTCAGTCGAGACCAAAAGCGTTGTGCAGAGGTTTCGATGGGTCGATTTTGACCCCGTTGAAGCGGGCGTGTGCCTGTGCCAATGCCGAGATACTCTCGGCCAGATAGTCGACGAAGCGCTCGACCGGCATCGCCGATACTTCGCGTTGATTCGCGCCGAGCCACCAGTCCGTAGCCGAGGCGACCGCACCGAAAATCGAATAGTTCACCAATTCGATCCCGGTCACGTCGATCGATTCCGTCGGGAGCAGGCCCGCGAAGAATTCCGCTGCGCGCCTTGCCGATTGACGGGCCGCGACCAGGGCGCGTTCGGTTTCCTTGGCTTGCTGGCTGAAATGGCTGTGCAGCATGAACCGGAAGACATTCGGGTGTGCCGACACCACCGCCACGTACTCGGTAGCCGCGGTGTGAACGAGTTCGGCGATGGAATCGTCGGTGAGGTTCACGCTGGTGAGCACGCGCTCCCAGAGCATGTCGCGCACGCGGTCGACGATCGCGTTGTAAAGGTCGGTCTTGTCCTCGAAATGGCGATAGAGCTTCGGCTTGGCCGCGCCGGCCTCCTTGGCGATATCGCCCATGCTCACATCGGGCCCGAACTGATCCAGCGCCCGGAAAGCCGCATCGACGAATTCGATGCGCACCCGCACGCGATGCTCGCGCCAGCGTTCGGTCCGCGCGTCGACACGACGACGCGGCGCCTCGTCCGTTTTGGGGTAACCGCGCGTCACGGTAGTAATACTAGGGCGGGCAGGCCCGCGGGCTACGCACCCCACCGAGAGTGGAAACACATTTGCTGGAACGGCAAGATTTCTGGCGGTCACCGGAGGTGCCGATGCACTATCGGATGATCCTTTCACCCTGACCGACCAGGAGCATCGATGACCGAGACCGTGGCGAACGCCGAAGAGTTCTGGGAAGACTTCTACCGCGAACGTGCGCAGATCTGGACCGGTAACCCGAACCCACTGCTGGTGCGTGAGGTGTCCGAGCTGAACGCGGGGACGGCCCTCGATCTGGGGTGTGGCGAGGGTGCCGACGCGATCTGGTTGGCACAGCGCGGCTGGCAGGTCACCGCAGTCGACATCTCCGCGACCGCGATGGAGCGCGGTGCGCAGCGGGCCGCCGAGGCCGGGGTGAATATCGTGTGGGATCGCCACGACCTGCAGGCGAGTTTCCCGGCGGGCACCTTCGACCTGGTGTCCGCGCAGTTCCTGCACTCGCCGGTGGAACGGCCGGACGAGCGGGCCGGGATCCTGCGCAGTGCGGCGGCCGCCGTCGCGCCGGGTGGTGTGCTGGTGATCGGCGCGCACGCGGCCGCGCCGAGCTGGGCCGCCAGCGCGCTGCACGAGCATGTGTTCCCGACCATCGAGCAGGTGCTCGAGCAGCTCGGGCTCGGGCCCGAGTGGCAGGTCGAGACCGCCGAGCTCGTCCACAGCGCCTCGACCAGCCCCGACGGTGTGGTCGGCGAGCGCGCCGACAGCGTGCTGCGCGTGCGTCGCGGCTGATCACGATCCCCAGCAACCTCCCAGCTCGGTCCCAGCTCGGTGGCAGCACGGCCATCGAGTCTGGGTGTCATGACTCAGACCGAGGCCGAGCAGAAGGCCATGCAGAGCAGCCGCGCGCCGGTGCTCGACGTAGTGATACCCGTCTACAACGAAGAGGTCGATCTCGGCCTGTGCGTACGCAGGTTGCATGCCTATCTGCGCGCCGGATTCCCGTTCACGGCCCGCATCACCATCGCTGACAATGCCAGCACCGACGCCACCCTCGCGGTGGCCGAACTGCTGGCGGCGGAACTCGACGGCGTCGAGGTGCTGCACCTGGACGCCAAAGGGCGTGGACGGGCGCTGCGGACCGCGTGGGCAGGGTCGGATGCGGCGGTGGTCGCGTACATGGATGTCGACCTGTCGACCGACCTGAACGCGCTGCTGCCGCTGATCGCACCGCTGGTGTCCGGGCATTCCGATCTCGCGATCGGCACCCGGCTCGACGCGTCGGCCCGCGTGGTGCGCGGACCCCAGCGTGAAATCATCTCCCGCTGCTACAACCTGCTGCTGAGAACAACTCTGCGGGCGGGCTTTTCGGATGCGCAATGCGGATTCAAAGCCGTGCGAACCGAGGTCGCCCGCGAGCTGCTGCCGCTGGTGCGCGATGGCGAGTGGTTCTTCGATACCGAGCTGCTGGTTTTGGCCGAGCGGGCGGGTCTGCGAATTCACGAGGTGCCCGTCGACTGGATCGACGATCCGGACAGCCGGGTCGACATCGTCGATACCGCGCGCAAGGATCTTCGCGGGATCTGGCGGTTGACCAGGGCACTGACCACCGGCACCCTCCCGTTGGACGATCTGCGGGCCGCCGTCGGTCGCGAACCGCTGGTCGCCGGGGTGCCGCTCGGCATGGTCGGGCAGCTGGTGCGGTTCGCGATCGTCGGGGTGACCTCGACGCTCGCCTACATCGCGCTGTACCTGCTGTTGCAGCCGCTGGTCGGCAGCCAGGGCGCCAATCTGGTGTCGCTGCTGATCACCGCGGTGGGCAATACCGCCGCCAACCGGGCATTCACCTTCGGGGTGCGCGGGCGCGGCAACGCGATGTCGCACCAGTTCCAGGGCTTGGCCATTTTCGCGTTCGGGCTGGCGATCACCAGCGGCTCGCTGTTCGCTCTGCATCGCTGGGCTCCTGATGCTCCCGTCGCGGTGGAGCTCACCGTGCTGATAACCGCCAATCTTGTTGCGACCCTTGCTCGTTTCGTGGGCTTGCGCTGGGTCTTCCGGCACGCGGGCGCCGATCGGCCCGCGAACACCACCGCCACTGCGGCGATCGGGGCTACGGACCGCACCGCGAACGCGGCGGATTCGACAGCACCCCTGAACTCAGTGGGGGTGCGTCGATGACCACGACCATCGCACCATCCTCAACCGGCATCGAGATCGCCGCGCCGACCCGAAAGCGTTGGGAGCGCCCCGTATTGGTGGCGCTACTGCTCGGCACGCTGATCGCCTATCTCATCAATCTGAGCGCCAACGGGTGGGCCAACGACTTCTATGCCGCTGCGATACAGGCGGGTTCGCAATCGTGGGAGGCGTTCTTCTTCGGCTCCTCCGATGCCGCGAACTCGATCACGGTGGACAAACCGCCCGCTTCGCTGTGGGTGATGGGACTTTCGGTACGGCTGTTCGGGCTCAACAGCTGGAGCATGCTGGTGCCACAGGTCCTGCTCGGAGTCGCGAGCGTCGCGCTGTTGTGGGCGACAGTGCGCAGATCGTTCGGGCCCGCGGCGGGGTTGATCGCGGGCACGGTGCTGGCCGTGACTCCCGTTGCGGTGCTGATGTTCCGGTTCAACAATCCTGACGCGCTGCTCGTGTTGCTGATGATCGCGGCCGCGTGGGCGATGACGCGTGCGGTCGAGGACGGGCGGTGGCGATGGTTGCTGCTCACCGGCGCGTTCATCGGATTCGGGTTCCTCGCCAAGCAGTTGCAGGTGCTGTTGGTGGTGCCGCCGCTGGCACTGATGTATTCGGTCGCCGGGCCGCCGAAGCTGGGCAAGCGGGTTGCGCAGTTGTTCGCCGCCGGCGCGGCGATGGTTGTCGCGGCGGGCTGGTGGTTGCTCGCGGTAGAGCTGTGGCCATCGGATTCCCGGCCGTGGATCGGTGGGTCGCAGAACAATTCGATCATCGAGCTGACCCTCGGATACAACGGGCTCGGGCGGTTGAACGGCAACGAGACCGGCAGCGTCGGCCCCGGCGGCGAACTGCCCGCCGGCGGAAACGGGATGTGGGGAAGCACCGGGATCACCCGGATGTTCGAGCCTGCGCAGGGCGGTCAGATCGCCTGGCTGATTCCCGCCGCATTGGTCGCGCTGGTGGTGGGGCTCATGTTGCGCGGGCGAGCGCCGCGCACCGATCGCCGACAGGCGGCGCTGATCCTCTGGGGCGGTTGGCTTCTCGTCACCGGGCTGGTGTTCAGCTTCATGGCGGGGATCTTCCACCAGTACTACACGGTGGCGCTCGCGCCTGCCGTCGCGGCGCTGGCCGGGATCGGAGCCGTGCAGATCTGGGGTGCGCGTGACCGGTTACCGGTGCGGTGCGCGGGCGCTGTCGCCATCGGGCTCACCACGGCGACCGCGTGGATGTTGTTGTCGCGCAGCGCTTCCTTCCAGCCATGGTTGCGATGGTCGATCCTGGTTGTCGGCGTTATCGCCACTGTTGCCTTCGTGTTCCCGCCGGCCCGCAAGCAGTCGGTGATCATCGCGCTGGCCGCCGCCTTCGTCGGGCTCGCCGGGCCGATCGCCTACTCCGTCGACACCCTCGCGTCCGCGCATGCCGGTGCGATCCCGTCCGCTGGACCGAATTCCGGTGGGATGCGCGGAATGGGTTGGCCCGGAATGCGTCCCGGCGGAGACGACGGCTGGCCCGGCGCCGATGGATCCGCCACTACCGGTGGTGGGGATGGTGCGCCGCAGGGTGGCACTTCGCCTGGCGAGCAGACCGGCACGCCCGCGGACGGTGGCGTGCCCGGGCAAGACGGCGCGGCGTCGCCGGACGGTTCCGCGCAGGGTGCGACCGCCCCGGACGGCATGTCGATCGGTGGTGACCAGCGCATGGGTGGCCCGGGTGGACTGCTGGGCGGATCACGTCCGGGCGACCAGATCGTCACCCTGCTCGAGGCGAACGGCACCGACTACACCTGGGTCGCCGCGGCGGTCGGTTCCAACAGTGCCGCCGGGTACCAGCTCGCCACCGAACTGCCCGTGATGCCGATCGGCGGCTTCAACGGCAGCGACCCGTCGCCCACTCTCGAACAGTTCCAGCAGTACGTGGCCGAGGGAAAGATCCACTACTTCGTCGCCGGTGGGCGCGGTGGTCCCGGTGGGAGCAGTGAGTCGACCAGCTCGGCGATCACCGCCTGGGTGACGGCCAACTACACCGCGACGACGGTCGACGGGGTCACCCTCTACGACCTCACCCAACCGAAGCCGTAAGCCGTCCCGACATAAGGCTGGGCCCGGCGGATCACCCCGATCCGCCGGGCCCAGCCTTCGTGTCGCTGCCCGAGGTCACATCCCGTCGGTCGCCCGCGGGCCCTTGCTCGGTCAAGCCCCAGGTCGGCAGCGCCCGCGAACGGCGGTCACCGTGACCATTGCTCGAGCCGCCCCAGATCGTCGGCGTCAGCGAACGGCTGGCACCGTGACCATCGCTCGCGCTGTCCCAGGTCAGCGGCGTCAGCGAACGGCTGGCACCGTGACCATCGCTCGAGCTGCCCCAGGTCAGCGGCGTCAGCGAACAGCTGGCACCGGGGCGGCGATCCATTCGGCGAAGGTCGGACCGGCCAAGGTGGCGTGCGGGGAAGGCAGGAGGGTGCCGTTTTCGAATTGCTCGCGGTCGGGGTTGGCGGTGTCGGAGGTTTCGATGATCCGCAGGGCATCGCCGCGAGTCGCGACCAGAGCGGTGGCCGCGGTGGCCATCGTTTCCGGCTGCGGGCCCGCGATCTCGGGGAACGGAATATCCTCGGCGGGAATCGGATTCGCGGCGAGGTCTACCAGTGCCTCGGCGACAGTTCGGGCCGCGACCAGCTGGGTGCGCATGGCCGGAAGGTAGGCGACGGCATCCTTCGTGCCCCAGCCGACCATGACCTCGACGAGCTCGTGGAACTGCGCCGCACGCAGAATCTGCACCGGCAACGCACCTTTGAGCAACTCCTGCTCGTGGGCGAGCTTGGCGGCGTTGTACCCGGCGAGCGAGCCGTCGATCCCGATGATGGACACCACAACGAGCCGCTCGACCCCGGCCCGTTCCCCCGCCGCGTGCAGATTCCGCGCGGCGACGGTGAAGAACTCGGTCGCCACCTGCTGATCAGCCGAGGGCGTACTCGACGCGTCGATCACGATGTCGACCCCGGTCAAAGCCTCGTCGAGCCCCACACCGGTCTCGATGTCGACACCGTTGGCCCGCGAGAAGGCAACGACCTCATGCCCACGCTCGACCAGCACATCCACCACATGCCGACCCAACCGCCCGGTCGCCCCGGCCACCGCGATCTTCTTCCGCTCCACCATGATCCACTCCTCAGTCGCTTCTTTCGCGTTCACAGAGTCGACGAAGCAGCCGACCGGAGTGTGACATCCCAAGTCAGCGCGTCTCGAGATTCCCCGGCGGCGCAACTCGCCTTCGCCACACCACCTCGCGCTGACTCTTGTCAGCCATCTCGGCCATGCCACCGCCGACCAGCCATTCGATTTCCCGCGTGCGAGCGCGAGCGACCACAGCCGCCTTCATCGCAGCGCGGACCGTATCGGCGACGCCACTGGTCCCGAGTGCGTCTTGCGCATATTCGAGCAGCTCATCGTCGATCTCGATCCGTCGCCTCGTCATACCCAGACCCTATTGCAGACGAACTGCCTGTTTACAGAGTTCAGTGGGACAAATTCAGGGCGGTGTGGAGCGTGGCGGCCCACTGGTCGACGATCAGTTTGCGGCGGGCGGAGTCGTCGGTGAGGACGTCGGCGAGGCCTAGACCACGGGCCAGATCGAGGGTGGCTTGGACGAGGTGGTGGGCTACCGGGTCGGAATCGTCGACGCCGAGGGCTTCGACCGCGCGGCGGTGGGAGATCCGGCCGAAGCGGGCTTCGAGGGGAAGAATCCGCATCCGCAGGGCCGGGTCGGCGGCGGCGTGGGTCCAGACCTGTAGGGCGGCCTTGAAAAAGGGGGTCGTGTAGGACTCGACGAGTGCGGAAACGACTGCGCGTGTACGTCCTTCGCCCTGGGCGACCGCGTTCACCGTCTCGGCTTCGGCCTTGGCCTGGTCCATCCGGAACTCGAACATGAACTCGAGCGCCGCGGTGATCAGGTCCTCACGGGTGGGGAAATGATGCTGGGCCGCGCCGCGCGACACCCCGGCCCGCTCGGCGACCACCGACACGGTGGCGGCTGCCCAGCCGGTTTCGGCCAGGCAGTCGATGGTCGCCTCGAGCAGCCGCTGCCGGGTGGCCCGGCTGCGGTCCTGCTTGGGTTCGTGGGGTGTCGCCATCGGACTATTGTGCCCAGCTGGGCGGGCGCTTCTGGAAGAAGGCCGTCATACCCTCGATCACTTCGGGGGTACCGAAGAAGCCCGCCGACCGCTTGGCCAGCGCTTCGGCCTCGGCGTCGAAGGTCGCCAGCAGCGCCGCGTTGACCAGCTTCTTGGACTCGGCCAGACCCTGCGGTGACCCCTTGCGCAGCTCCCCGGACAGGCGTTTCACCTCCGCGGCGGCGTCCTGCGCGGCCACGGTGACCAGGCCGATCTCCTGCGCGGTCGCGGCGTCGAACTTCTCACCGGTCAGGAAGTAGCGACTCGCGGCCCGCTGGTCCAGCCGCGGCACCAGCGTGAGCGAGATCATGAACGGTGCCATCCCGATGCGCACCTCGGTGAGCGCGAAACTGCTGCTCGGCCCCGCGACGACGAGATCGCAGGCCCCGATGATGCCCATGCCGCCGGCCCGGACATTGCCGTCGATCTGCGCGATCACCGGCTTGGGCGAGGCGAGGATGCCGCGCAGCACATCGATCATCACCCGGGTGCGCTCGTCGGCGGCCACTGCGGGATCGGCGTTGCTCGCCTCCTTGAGGTCGGCGCCCGCGCAGAAGGTGTCACCGGTGTGAGCCAGGACGATGCCGCGCACGGCGGGATCGGTTGCCGCGGTATCGAATCCGGCGAGCAACTCGCGAACGAGCTTGGACGAGAGCGCATTCCGGTTGTGCGGCGAATCGAAGGTCAGCGTGGCGAAACCGTCGACGACCTCGTAGCGGACGAACGGTGCTTCCGTCGCGTCACTCATCGGGACTCCTGTTCATCCGGTAGGGGTGATCGCCCCGGTTCCGGGGCGACCACCGTTGTGCCTAATACGAGCGCGGCAGGCCGAGCGAATGCTGGGCGACGAAGTTCAGGATCATCTCGCGGCTGACCGGGGCGATGCGCGAGATCCGCGCCGCCTGCAGCATGGCCGCCAGCCCCACCTCACGGGTCAGGCCCGAACCGCCGTGGGTCTGAATCGACTGGTCCAATGCTTTGATGCTGGCCTCCGCGGCCGCGTACTTGGCCATGTTGGCAGCCTCGGCAGCGCCGAACTCATCACCGGTGTCGTAAAGCGTGGCAGCCTTCTGCATCATCAGCTTGGCCAGTTCCAGCTCGATCTTCACCTGAGCCAGCGGATGCGAAATACCCTGGTGCGCACCGATCGCCGTCTTCCAGACCGTGCGCTCCTTGGCATACTCCACGGCCCGATCGATGGCGTAGCGCCCGAGGCCGACCGCCATGGCCGCGCCCATGATGCGCTCGGGATTCAATCCGGCGAACAGCTGGGCAATGGCCGCATCCTCGGACCCGACGAGGGCGTCGGCGGGCAGGCGCACGTCGTCGAAGAACAGCGTGAACTGGTTGTCCGGCTCGATGACGTCCATCTCCTGGACGTTCTTCACCAGGCCGGGCGCGTCCACCGGCACGATGAACAGCGCGGGCTTGAGCTTGCCGGTCTTGTGGTCCTCGGTACGCGAGACCACCAGAATGGCCTCGGCCTGATCGACACCGGAGATGAAGATCTTGCGGCCGTTGAGGATCCAGTCGCCACCGTCGCGACGGGCGGTGGTGGTGATCTGGTGCGAGTTGGAGCCCGCATCGGGTTCGGTGATCGCGAAGACCATCTTCGACGAGCCATCGGCCAGCTTGGTCAGCCAGTTCTGCTTCTGCGCGTCGGTGCCGTACTTGGTGATGATGGTGCCGCAGATCGCCGGGGAGACGACCATCAGCAGCAGCCCGGCGCCCTGCGCCGCCAGCTCCTCCTGCACCAGCGCCAGCTCGTACATGCCGACGCCACCGCCGCCGTATTCCTCCGGCAGGTTCACGCCGAGGAAGCCGAGCTTGCCCGCCTCGTCCCACAGCTCGGTGAGCGGCTCGTTCTTGCGCGAGAGCGGCAGCACGTAGTCGCGGTAGTTGTACTTCGACGCGAGCGAGGCGACCGCCGCCCGCAGCGCCTTCTGCTCGTCGGTCTCGATAAAGCTCATGCCTGCTCCTGCTCCTGCTCTTCTTCCTCGACGACGGCGAGGACGGTTCCGACCTCGACCTGCTGGCCCACGGTCACATTGAGTGCGCTGAGAATGCCGGTGGCCGGGGCCGCGATGGTGTGTTCCATCTTCATCGCCTCCAGCCACAGGATCGGCTGCCCATGCTTGACGTGGTCGCCCTCGGCGGCACCGAGGCGGATCACGCTGCCCGGCATCGGCGCGAGCAGCGAACCGGCCGCGACCTGTGCCGAGGGATCGGTGAAGCGCGCCAGCCTGCGCACTGCCACCGGGCCGAGCGGGGAGTCGATCGCGACGAGGTCGCCGTAGCGGGCGATCTCGAATTGCCTACGCACCGAGCCACGTTCGCCGGGAACACCGAGAACGACTCGATCAGGAGCGACCGAGATCACCTCGAGCCCGTCGTGGCCCTCTACCGCGACACCGGTGCGGGTGAAGCGGTATCGCACCTCGTGTGTGCCGGTGGTGCGGCTCTCGTAGGACTTGGTCTGTGGCAGCGAAGCCAGGTTGCGCCAGCCGCTCGGCGTGAGTCCGGCCAGGCGCGACGTGCCGCGGTTGGCAGCCGAATCGGCAAGTGCCGCAGCCACGATCGAGAGCGCCTCGTCATCCTCCGACGCCAGCGGCGCCGAGAGCACTGCCAGATCATGGGTGGCGAAAAAGGCGGTGTCGGTGTCGCCTGCGAGGAAGGCCGGGTGACGCAGCACGCGCACGAGCAGATCGCGGTTGGTGACCAGGCCGTGGATCTTGGCGCGCTGGAGCGCGGTGGCGAGCAGATGCGCTGCCTCCGCGCGGGTTTCGGCGTAGGAGATCACCTTGGCCAGCATCGGGTCGTAGTGCACGCCGACCACCGAGTTGTCGACCACGCCGGTGTCGAGGCGCACGCCAGGCTGGTCGAGAACAGTGAATTCCCCAGCGGTGAACGGGCTCTCGATCTTGTGCACCGGCCCGCTCTGTGGCTGCCAGTCGTGTGAGGGATCCTCGGCATAGAGCCGAACCTCGATCGAGTGACCGCGCTGCGCGGGCTGGGTAGCGGGCAGCGGCAAGCCTGAAGCCACCTGCAACTGCAAACGGACCAGGTCGAGGCCGGTGGTCTGTTCGGTGACCGGATGCTCCACCTGCAGACGGGTATTCATCTCCAGGAAGAAGAAGTCACCCTTCTCGTCAGCCAGGAACTCGACGGTGCCCGCGCCCTCATATCCGATCGCCTCGGCGGCAAGACGCGCCGCCTCGAACAACCGATCACGCATGCCGTCGATCTTCTCGACCAACGGCGAGGGCGCTTCCTCGACAACCTTCTGATGACGACGCTGAATCGAGCACTCACGCTCACCAACAGCCCAGGTCTTGCCGAAAGTGTCCGACATGACCTGGACTTCGATGTGACGGCCGGTCTCGAGGTAGCGCTCGCAGAACACCGTCGGATCGCCGAAGGCCGACTCGGCCTCGCGCTGGGCGGCGGCAATCTGGTCGCGCAACTCGGCGAGGTCGCGCACCACGCGCATGCCGCGACCGCCACCACCGGCGGACGCCTTGATCAGCACGGGCAGGTGCGCGTCGGTGACCTCGGCCGGGTCGAGCTCGGCGAGAACGGGGACACCGGCGGCGTCCATCATCTTCTTGGACTCGACCTTGGAGCCCATCTGCTCGATGGCCGCGACCGGCGGACCGATCCACACCAGACCCGCGTCGAGCACCGACCGCGCGAATTCGGCGTTCTCGGAAAGGAATCCGTAGCCGGGGTGGATCGCGTCGGCACCGGCCGACAAAGCGGCCTCGATGATCAGCTCACCGCGCAGGTAGGTTTCGGCGGGGGTGTTGCCGGGCAGCCGGATGGCGGCATCGGCCTCTGATACGTGCGGCGACGCGGCATCAGCATCCGAGTAGACCGCGGTGGTGCCGATGCCCATCCGACGGCAGGTAGCGAAGACGCGGCGAGCGATCTCACCACGATTGGCAACAAGAACATTCGTGATTGTCATGTCCGCGACTCACATTCGGAAGACGCCGAAGCCCTCGGCGCCCTTGATCGGGGCTGTGTGAATGGCCGACAGAGCCATTCCCAGCACGGTGCGGGTGTCGCGGGGGTCGATGATGCCGTCGTCGAAAAGCCTGCCCGATAAGAACATCGGCATGGCCTCGGCCTCGATCTGCGCCTCGACCATCGCGGCGAGACCGGCGGCGGCCTCCTCGTCGAACGGCAGGCCCTTGGACTCGGCCGCGCCGCGCTGGACGATGGTGAGGACGCCGCCCAGCTGCGCCCCACCCATGACGGCGGATTTCGCGCTCGGCCAGGCGAACAGGAAACGCGGGTTGAACGCGCGTCCGCACATGCCGTAGTGCCCGGCACCATAGGAGGCGCCGACCAGCAGCGAGATGTGCGGCACCGTGGAGTTGGCGACCGCGTTGATCATCATCGCGCCGTGCTTGATGATGCCGCCGTGCTCGTACTCCTTGCCGACCATGTAGCCGGTGGTGTTGTGCAGGAACAACAGTGGGGTGTTCTTCTTGTTGGCCAGCTGGATGAACTGGGTGGCCTTCTGCGATTCCTCGGAGAACAGCACACCGCGCGCGTTGGCGAGGATGCCGATCGGGTAGCCGTTGATCTCGGCCCAGCCGGTGACCAGGCTCGAACCGTAGAGCGGCTTGAACTCGTCGAAGTCGGAGCCGTCGACCACGCGGGCGATGACCTCACGGGGATCGAACGGGATCTTCAGGTCCGATGGCACGATGCCGAGTAGTTCCTCGGGATCGTAGATCGGCGAGGTGACCTCGGCGCGCGGCTCGGGGCCCTGCTTCTTCCAGTTCAGGCGACGAACGATATTGCGGCCCAAGCGGATCGCGTCCTGCTCGTCGGCGGCCATGTAGTCGGCCAGACCCGATGTGCGGGCATGCATTTCGGCACCGCCGAGGGTTTCGTCGTCGGAATCCTCACCGGTGGCCATCTTCACCAGGGGCGGCCCGGCGAGGAAGACCTTCGCGGCTTCCTTGACCATCACCACGTAGTCGGACATGCCGGGAATGTAGGCGCCACCTGCGGTGGAGTTGCCGAAAACCAAGGAGATGGTGGGGATTCCGGCTGCCGAGGCCTGGGTGAGGTCGCGGAACATCGCGCCACCGGGGATGAACACTTCCTTCTGCGTCGGCAGGTCCGCACCGCCGGACTCGACCAGGGAGATCACCGGCAGCCGGTTCTCCCGGACGATGTCGTTGATGCGCAACGTCTTGCGCAGCGTCCAGGGGTTCGACGTGCCGCCGCGCACCGTCGGGTCGGGCGCCACGATCATGCACTCGACACCCTCGACGAGGCCGATACCGGCGATCGTGGACGCACCGACGTGGAAGTCACTGCCCCAGGCGGCGAGTGGGCACAGTTCGAGGAACGGCGAGTCCTCGTCGAGCAGCAGTTCGACGCGCTCACGCGCGGTCAGCTTGCCGCGCTTGTGGTGCCGGGCCACCTTGTCGGGGCCGCCACCGGCGATGGCCTTGGCGAACTCCGCCTCGACCTCGGTGAGCTTGGTCGACATCGCCTCGGCGGCCGCGGTGTACTCGGGCGAGGCGGTATCGATGATGGAACGGAAGGTCGTCATGACTGGTACCCCAATACTTTCGACGCCAGCATGGTCAGGATCTCGTTGGTGCCGCCGCCGATCCCGATGATGCGCACATCGCGGTAGATGCGCTCGACTTCGGCCTCACGCATGTAGCCCATTCCGCCGTGCAGCTGCACGGCCTGATTGGCTACCCATTCGGCGGTCTCGACGGCGTTGTTCTTGGCGAAACACACCTGGGCGATCAGGTTCTCGTCACCGGCTACGTAGCGCTCGACCAGCGCACGCGTGTAGGTGCGCGAAATGTCCACGCGCTGCGCCATATCGGTGAGCGTCATCTGCACCTTCTGGCGGCTGATCAGCGGGCGACCGAAGGTCTCGCGATCGCGGCACCACTGCACGGTGAGATCGAGAGCGCGCTGAGCCAGCGAATACGCCTGCACCGCGAGGCCGACCCGCTCGCTGACAAACGCGGCGGCGATCTGCGCGAAGCCACTGTTCTCGGCGCCGACCAGATTCGTCGCGGGCACCCGTACGTCCACATACGACAGCTCGGCGGTGTCGGAGGCCAGCCAGCCCATCTTCTCCAGCTTGCGGCTGACGGTGAAGCCCGGCGAGCCCTTCGGCACCAGGATCAGCGAAACACCCGCCGCGCCGGGGCCGCCCGTGCGCACCGCGGTGACGACGAAGTCGGCACGACAGCCAGAGGTGATGAACGTCTTGGCGCCGTTGATGATGAAGTCCTCACCGTCGCGCACGGCGGTGGTGGTGAGGTGGCCGACATCGGAACCGCCGCCGGGCTCGGTGATGGCCAGCGAGCCGATCAGGTCACCGGCCAGCGTCGGCTTGGCCCACTGGTCGATCTGGGCCTGGTTGCCCGAGGCGATCATGTGCGGCAACGCGATGCCGCAGGTCAGCAGCGAGGCCCACAGGCCACCGGACGCACCGGCGACATGGATCTCCTCGCCCACGATCACCGAGTCGATGGCGTTGCCGCCCTCGCCGCCCGCCGACTCCGGGTACTCGATGCCGAGCAGGCCGAGTTCGCCCGCCTTCTTGTGCAGCTCGCGCGGCAGCTCGCCGGCCCGCTCCCAGGCATCGAGATCGGGCAGGATGTCCCGCTCGACGAACCCGCGCACGGTGGCGCGCAGCTCTTTTCGTTCCGGCGTTTCCCAAACAGACGTCATGCGAGCAGCTCCGTCGGCAGATCGATGTGGCGGGAGCGCAGCCATTCGCCGAGCCCCTTGGCCTGCGGGTCGAAACGCGCCTGGTAGGCGACGCCCTTGCCGAGCAGGCCGGAAATGATGAAGTTGACCGCGCGCAGGTTGGGCAGCACGTGGCGGGTGACGGTCAGTTCGGCCGTCTCGGGGAGCAGCTCCTGCAGCTTCGACACCGTGAGGGTGTGCACCAACCACCGCCATTGCTGGTCGGTGCGCACCCAGACGCCGATATTGGCGTCCCCGCCCTTGTCGCCGCTGCGTGCAAGAGCGATCGTGCCGAGCGGGACTCGGCGGGTCTCGGAAGCAGGCAGGCCGGCCGGGAGCTCGGGCTCGGAAACCGGTTCGAGCACAGTGGTTTCCGTTGCCTGGGCGATATCGACGCGGGTGCCGTCGGCCAGTACCGCGACGTGCGGCACCTCGTGCGCGTCGACGAAGCCGGGCGTGAAAACGCCGTAGGGCGAACCGTTTCCGGGCAGCGCGGTGAAGCTCGCACCCGGATAGCTGGCCAGCGCCAATTCCACAGCGACACTGGAGAACCCGCGGCCGACCTTGTTCGGGTCCGCATCGCGCACCACACAGCGCAGGATCGCGCTGGCCTGCTCCTCGGTCTCGGCATCGGGACGGTCGAGGCGAGCCAGTGTCCAGGTGAGCTCGGCGGGCTTGTCCGGCAGCCAGGATTCCAGCTGTCGTTGCGCCAGTTCGGCTTTGGCTTCGATATCGAGGCCGGTGAGGATGAACGACATCTCGTTGCGGAAGCCGCCGAGAGTGTTGAGCGAGACCTTGAGCTGCGGCGGCGGTGCCTCACCGGTCACACCGCTGATCAGCACGCGATCCTTGCTCTCCTGGCTCAGCGTGATGCTGTCCAGGCGGGTGGTCACGTCGGGTCCGGCGTAGCGCGCGCTCTGGATCTCGTACATGAGCTGGGCTTCGACGGTGTCGACGGTGACCGCGCCGCCGGTGCCGTCGTGCTTGGTGATCACACAGGAACCGTCGCGACGGATCTCGGCGATCGGGAAGCCGGGGCGGCCGATGTCACCGAGTTCGGTGAAGAAGGCGAAGTTGCCGCCGGTGGCCTGGGTGCTGCATTCGATCACGTGCCCGGCCGCCACGGCCCCGGCCAGTGCGTCGTAATCGGTTCGGCCCCAGCCGAAGTGGGCCGCGGCCGGGCCGACGATCACCGAGGCGTCGGTGACCCGGCCGGTGACGACGATGTCGGCGCCGGAGTTCAGACACTCGACGATGCCCCACGCGCCGAGGTAGGCATTGGCCGTGAGCGGCTGACCCAGGTCGAGCTCGGCGGCGCGCGAGACCAGGTCGTCGCCCTCGACGTGCGCGATCTTGGCGTCCAGCCCGAGGTCGGCGGCGACCTTGCGCAGCCGCTGCGCCAGCCCGGCCGGATTGAGCCCGCCCGCGTTGGTGACGATCTGCACGTTCTTCTCTAGCGCGAGGGCCAGACAGTCCTCGATCTGGCGCACGAAGGTCTTGGCGTAGCCGAGGCTGGGGTCCTTCATCCGGTCGCGGCCCAGGATCAGCATGGTGAGTTCGGCGAGGTAGTCGCCGGTCAGCACGTCGAGCTGCCCGCCCTCCAGCATCTCGCGCATAGCGCTGAGCCGGTCACCGTAGAACCCGGAACAATTCCCGATCCGGATCAGGTCCGGGTCAGCGGAGAGAGCACTCATGGCACCCAGGATCGCAGCGGTTCAGAAAAAAAGCAAGCATGCGTGCTTGTTAATCTCGCGCAATCGACCAGGCAAGATGGAGTCCATGCTGTCCGTCCTCCTCTTCGCCCTCGCCGGATTCCTGCTCGGCGGCGCGTACACGACCTGGAAGAACAATCGCGCGATGGCGATCGGCCTGATCGTCGCCGCCGTACTCGCGGGCCTCGGCGCCGTGCTCTGGCTGGAGTAGTAGCAAGACTTTCGCAAGATCAGGGCAAGGCGAAAGCTGTTGGCTTGCCGACATGTTCACTTGGTATGTCGGCCTGCTCGCAGTCAGCGGCCTCGCGATGATCATCATGGCCAACATCGACAACGGCCGCAGCGAGCTCTCGCGCGGGCTCAACGCCGTGTTCGGCATCGCGTTCCTCGGCTACGCGGGGTACCTGGCGTTCGTGTTCGAAGGTGGCGAATACCTGATCTTCTTCCACGCGTTCATCCTGCCGGTGCTGCTGGGAATCGACTTCGTGCGCTCGACGAACTGGCAGGCGCTGACCACCAGACCGACCCCGACCCAGCAGGCCTTCCGCGCGTACTGGAAGGAACAGGATCGGCTGGAAAGGCGCTCAGCCCGCCGTATGTAGCTTGAAGATCCTGACGTCTTCCGGGACGCCGCTCAGCGGCGCGGCCCAGAAGTTGCGCTTGTACGGCCTAGCGGTAACGCCCAGCTCATCGAGGGTTTCCGAGCGCAGTGCGGTCAGGGTGGTGCTGGACAGCATGGTGTTGCCGTTGCCGCCTGCCTCCATCATTCGGGCGGCGATATTGACATCGACGCCCAGCCAGTCGCCACCGATCTCGCGGGGCGAACCGGTATGCAGGCCCACCCGCATGCGCGGGGTGTAACCGCCGATCTCGACCTCGGTGAGATTGCGGCGAGCCGCCAGCGCGGCGCGCACGGCACGATCTGGCGAGGAGAACACCGCCATCAGCCCGTCGCCCATCCGCTTGACCACCTGACCGCCACGCTCGACGATCGGCGGCTCGATGGCCCTGGCGACCTTGCGCAGCAGTTCCAAAGTGCGCTCGTCGCCCACCGCCAGCGACCAACTCGAGAACCCGACCAGGTCGGTGAACACGATGGTCACCTCCTCGGTGCCACGCCCACGGCCGATCCGCTCCAGCCCGGCCTGCCAGACCTGCAGGGCACCGAAACCGATCTCCCTGGCCGCCGTCGGGGCGCCGCCGGCGATCTTGTCCGCCGCCCGCGCCACCGCGCGCACACCTCCGGGCCCCGCCACCGACAGCGGATCGCCGAACGCGGGATCACCGGGCAGCTGATGACGCGCCTTGCGCACAGCACCGATCAGGTCGGCCCGGCGGTTGGCGGCTTGCAACTTCGACGAGATCTGGGCGCGCTTTCTGCCTGCGCGCGCACCGCGGTCGGATTCGGCGGATTCACTCACGATCGGCTCCAACGGAATGGACACCTCCGCAGCGGCGTCGCGCCGCGGACTCCCCCCGCCAGAAGGCGTTTCACTCACGCCAAAAGGTTATATCACCCGACGACGACCGCCGGTCCGCTGCTTGTGTGCAGCGGACCGGCGGTCCTACCTTCGAGCCACCGGGCAGCGGAAGCCCGAAGGTCGGGTCGCACGACCTCCCGACAAGGTCGCGGCCCTCGCGGCCCGGGCCATTACGAGGGCGGCCCGGGCTGGTTTGTCAGGCGTCTCGGCGGTTGACCAGCACGAGTGCCCCGGCGAACACGACCGCCACGAAGACGGCGAAGTAGATCAGGCTGCCCCACACGCCCCAGTGCCAGTCGCCTGCCACGGGTCGGTCGCTCAGGAAGCGGTTCACGTTCGCGAAGGGCAGGAAGGGGTTGACCGTGCGGCCGAAGCTACCGAACGAGCCGAGCAGGGTCTCGATCAGCAGCGGCCACAGGATCAGCAGCGAGATCGCGGCGGCCGACTGACGCACCAGCACACCGACCGCGATGGCCAGCACCACGCACAGGATGGCGTAGATCGGCAGGCCGTAGATCGCTCGCCAGTTCCCATCGAGCACCAGGCCCGGCGCCCGATCACCGCTGATCGCCTTCGCCACGATGAACGCGATCAATCCGAGAACGCCCGTGAGCACGGCCGAGTAGGCACCGACCAGTGCGACCTTGGACACGATGACCTTGGACCGGTTCGGCACCGCCAGGAAACTCGAGCGGATGACACCGAACCGGTATTCGCTGGTCACCGACAACGCGGCCATGATCATCAAAACCATCACGCCGAGCCCGGTGATACCCGAGACAGCCGTGCTCGGGGTGAGCGGCGGCGCGCCCTCGGCCGAATCGCCCGCAGAGTCGGCGTTGAGGACCAGTGCCATCAGCACGGCGAATCCGACGCCGAGCACGACCACGACCGCCGAGCACCACCAGGGTGAACGGGTCGAGGTGAGTTTGATTCGTTCCGCAGCGAGCACGCCCATCAGAGCGCACCTCCCATCACCTGGTGGTCGAAGCTTTCACCGTGGTACTCCACGGCGCCGCCGGTCATCCGCATGAACGCTTCCTCGAGCGAGGCCGACTGCGGTGCCAGCTCGTAGAGCGTGACGTTGTTCGTGCCCGCCACCTTGCCGACCTCGTCGGAGGTGACGCCGGCGACGATCAGCGCGGCATCGCCGTCTTCCTTCACGGTCATGCCGTGCGAGGTGAGCAGGCTGCGCAGCTGATCCAGTTGTGGGCTGCGCACGCGCACCGACTGCTCCGAGGCTCGGTCGATGAACTCCTGGGTGGAGCCGTCGAACATCAGCTGACCACGGCCGATGACGATGAGCTGCTCGGCGGTCTGGGACATCTCCGAGAGCAGGTGGCTCGAGACGAGCACCGTGCGGCCCTCGGCGGCCAGGCGCTGCATGAACCGGCGGATCCACAGGATGCCCTCCGGGTCGAGGCCGTTGACCGGCTCGTCGAACAGCAGCACCTTCGGGTCACCGAGCAGCGCGCCCGCCAGGCCGAGGCGCTGGGACATGCCGAGCGAGAAACCGCCCGCGTTCTTGCTCGCCACCTCGGACAGACCCACCAGGCGCAGTACCTCTTCGACCCGCGACTTGGGGATGTCGTTGGAAGCGGCCAGCCACTCCAGATGGGCGCGCGCGGAGCGGTTCGGGTGCACCCACTTGGCATCCAGCAGCGCGCCGACCTGCGTGAGCGGGCGCTCCAGCTCCTGGTAGTGCTTGCCGTCGATGAGCGCGCTGCCCGCCGTCGGCTTGTCCAACCCGAGGATCATCCGCATTGTTGTCGATTTACCAGCACCGTTGGGTCCGAGGAACCCGGTCACCAGTCCAGGCTGGACGGTGAACGTGAGGTCCTGCACCGCGACGGTCTGGCCGAATTGCTTCGTCAGGCCCTTCAGCTCGATCATGAGCCCTAGCTTGCCTGACAACCCCCGTGCCGCGCGTCGCCGAGAAGTAGCGAGTCGGGTCATCCTCGAGGATGACCTTCGACCCCTAGACGGATGGGGAAGAAGCCTGAGCCCAGAAACGCTTGGGGATGCGGCCCGCTTGCCTGGCGAGGTAGCCCGCCCGCACGGCGGCCGACATTGCCGATGCCATGAGTTCGGGTTCCTTTGCCCTGGTCACGGCGGTGGCGAGCAGGACTGCCGAGCAGCCGAGCTCCATGGCGAGGGCGGCGTCGCTGGCGGTGCCGATGCCCGCGTCGAGGATGACGGGGACGCCGGCGGCCGCGACGATCATTTCGATGTTGTGGGGGTTGCCGATGCCCAAACCGGTACCGATCGGGGAGCCGAGCGGCATGACGGCGGCGCAGCCCGCTTCTTCGAGTCGGCGGGCGAGGATGGGGTCGTCGGTGGTGTACGGGAGGACGACGAAACCGTCGTCGACGAGCTTTTCGGCGGCGTCGAGGAGTTCGAAGGGGTCGGGCAGCAGGGTGCGGTCGTCGGCGACCACCTCGAGCTTGACCCAGTTGGTGTCGAGGGCCTCGCGGGCCAGCTGAGCGGTGAGCACAGCTTCGGCGGCGGTGCGACAGCCCGCGGTGTTGGGCAGCAGGGTGATATCGAGGCGCTTGAGCAGATCGAGGACGCCGGTGCCGCCCGCGGCGTCGACCCGGCGCATCGCGACAGTGGTGAGCTCGGTGCCCGACGCGATCAGAGCCTGTTCGAGGACGGCGAGGTTCTCGGCGCCGCCGGTGCCCATGATCAAGCGGGAGCCGAACTCCTTGTCGGCGATGCGCAACGGCGACTCAGCCACCCTGCACCGCCGTGAGCACCTCGATGGTCCAGCCGCGGCCGACCGGTTCGTCCCAGCGGGATTTCGAGAAGACCGCACCGTCGACCGCCAATGCCACACCCTGGCAAGGCAATTCGAGCTTTGCCAGCAGCTCGCGGACGCTGAGCGGCTCGGGGAACTCGTGGTCGACACCGTTGACGGTGACGCCGATCGGGATGGTCGAGGTCATCGAACTCCTCCTTGCGACAGAGATGGCATCTGCGATGCCGGAAAACGTTGGGGTGAAGCGGCTTCGACAACCGCGGGCGTCGCACCGTCGAGCAGCGCGGGCACGACCGCCGCGGTGAGCGCCAGGGTGAGCATGCCGTTGCGGCCGTGCCCGGTGGCGGCGATGACCCGGTCGTCGAGGTGGCCGAGCAGCGGGAGGTTATCGGGGGTTCCCGGCCTCGAACCCGCATTCGCTTCGGCCAGTTCGTATTCGGCGATGCCGGGCAGGATGGTCTCGGCGTCGGCGATCAGGTCACGGACCCCACCGACGGTGACAGTGGTGTCGAAGCCCGCTTCGTATTGTGTTGCACCGACGACGATTCCGTCTTCGCGGGGAACCAAGTAGACCTGCCTGCCGTGAACTCGGGCGCGGATCACCCTTGTCGGCGCCGGACTGACGCCGGGCCTGCGACGCAACCGGAGGATCTCGCCCTTCACCGGACGCACCGGTAGGCCCGGCCAGAGCTCGGCGGAGCGGGCGCCCGCCGCGAGGATGATCCGGTCGTGCGGGAGATCATCCAGTGCGGCAACGGATTCGGTGCGGATCTCGACACCTGCCGCGGCGCAGGCGGACTGGAGCGCACGCAGGACCCGCCGGTTGTCGATGGCGGGTTCGGTTTTCGCGTGCAGGCCCGCTCGGACGGTGCGCGCGAGCGCGGGTTCCAGTGCGCGGACACCCGCGCGGTCGAGCACTCGCAGGTCGTGGCCGAAACCGGCCAGCCAGTCCGAGACGGTGCGCAGGTCGGTGGCGTCGGCACCGTCGAGCGCGACGGTGAGCGTCTCATCGGCCACGAACATCGATTCGCCCGAGATCCCGCGCAGTCTGTCCGCGAAGGCGGGCCACTCCGCGAGCGCGGCGGCGCCGAAGGCGAGGACGCGATCCTCACCTGGCCAGCCTTCCGACAGGGGGGCGAGCATTCCGCCTGCCACGAAGGAGGCGCCGCGCGCGGGTTCGGGGTCATAGACGGTGACTGCCCAGCCCGCGTCGGCCGCTCGCCATGCGACGGCGAGTCCGACGGCGCCGCCGCCAACGACCGCCAGCGTTCGCATCGCGTTCCTACCTGTCTCGATCAGCGGCTGCTGCCGCGGGTTCTCGGGCTTACTCCCCCGATCTTCCTCTCCCACCCGTGACGCCTTCGTCGCGACCTGAAGATCAGTCGAGTTCGGGGCGGCCGCGCGCTGACTCCGCAGTGGCCGAAGCCGCGGTACTGGGCATGCGGCGCTCGCGTCTCAACGGTAGCGCGACTACCGTCGACATCGTGCAGTCCTCCCATCCGAACCGTTCTGTCCCGCCCCGGGAGCGCCTGTCGAGCGCGCTGCTGTATCTGTGCACCGATGCACGGCGAGAGAAGGGCGATCTGGCCCGATTCGTCGATGCGGCGCTCGCCGGTGGCGTCGATATCGTGCAGCTCAGGGACAAGGGGTCGCCGGGCGAGGCCGAATTCGGTCCGCTCGAGGCCAAGGCCGAACTGGGCGCGCTCGCCGAGATCAAGGCCGCGACCCGCCGACACGGCGCCTTGCTCGCGGTGAACGACCGCGCCGATATCGCATTGGCCGCGGGCGCCGACGTGCTGCACCTGGGCCAGGGTGACCTTCCGCCGGCGTATGCCCGCCGCGTCGTCGGCCCCGATGTGGTGATCGGCCGCTCCACCCACAACCGCAACCAGGCAGGACTGGCCGCCATCGACGGCCACCTGGACTACTTCTGCACCGGCCCGATCTGGACCACGCCGACCAAGCCCGGCCGCCAAGCCGCAGGCGTCGACTTCCTCCGCTCGACCGCCGAATCGCACCCGACGCTGCCGTGGTTCGCCATCGGCGGGGTCGACGGGCAGCGGCTGCCCGAGGTGCTCGGCGCTGGTGCCCGCCGTGTGGTCGTGGTCCGGGCGATCACCGAGGCGGCTGACCCGGAGGCCGCAGCCCGTGAGCTCAAGCAAGCGCTACTCGCCGCGAATTGACACCGCTCGCCTCTCCGCAGCGCTCGCGATCGGACAGAACCGGCGCTCAGGTGAGGATGTCGGCTCGGGTCAGGGCGGGGCCATCGGGAGCATCCGCGTCGAGGACGATCTCGATGCCCGGTCCGTCGACACGGGTGTGCAACCAGAAGAACCCCTGGTCGGGCAGTTCGATCGTGCGGGGTAGCGCGTCGGCGAGTTCGGTGTCGGCCTCGAGGCGTACGCGCAGCGGCACCGCTCGCAGTTCGGTCCACGCGGTCGCGAAGCCGGGGTGCAACGGCAGGTCGGCGACCTCGTCCTCGGGGACCCAGGCCAGTTCGGCGCTCTCCTTGTTGGCGACCGTGGGCAGCGGCTTGTCGGCGTCGGCGATGACAGTGATGTAGGTCCAGCCGCTCGGGGCGGTCATGGTGAGGCGCTCGGCGCGAACCCGGAGATCATCGGCGGTGATGCCCGCTTCTTCCTCAGCCTCCCTGACGGCCGCGTGCTCGGGTGACTCGTGCGAATCGCGCGCCCCGCCGGGCAGCGCCCAGGTACCGCCCTGATGACTCCACGGCGCCCGGTGCTGCAACAGCACCGCCGACCCCCCACCGGGCAACGGTGCGCGCAGCAGTAGCCCCGCCGCACCGAACTTGCCCCAGTGCTTGACCCCATCAGGGCTCTTGTACCAGCCGTCGCCATCGCCGCGCATCCCATACTCTTTCCTCCGAGCAGCCGAACAGCAACCGCTTCGGGGGTATGTGAGGGGCTGCGCTACCCGTACGCCCACAATAAACTCCGCACAGGTAGGTGTGCACGAACAGCGCCGGGAGGTGAACGATGGTCGAACCGGGGAATCGCAATGCCTCGACGGAGGTGGCGGCCGTCCGTGTTCGCCCGTCATCGCAGGCCAAGACGGGTGTGGAGCCCTCCGCGACGGGCGGGGCCGCGCCGGTGACACCGCGCTGGGCGCCGTTGCGTCGACCGGCTGCGCCCGTCGATCGACCCCCCGCGCCCGACGTCAGAGCGTTGCGCGCGCAGTTCCAGCCCGCCCGCTTGCGCAGTTTCGCGCACTCCTCGCCGGGGCGCCTGGTTGCCGCCGGACTGGTCCTGATGGTGCTGTGCGTGATCGCGGGCGCGGTGACTTCGACGACTGTGAGTGAGCGTCAGCAAGCTCTCGGCGTCCTGCTCGACGACACCGAACCCGACGCGCATTCGGCCAACCACCTCTACACCTCGCTCTCGATCGCCGACGCCGCCGCAGGCACCGCGTTCATCGCGGGCGGACTCGAACCACAAGCGGTGCGCGACCGCTACACCCAGGCCATCGGCGAAGCCGCCGCCGAGCTGGTGACCCAGGCCGGCCACATCTCCGATGCGGAGGCGGCCGACCCGTCGGGCGCCGATCGCCGCCTGCGCACCGGCATCGCGACCGGCCTGCCCGTCTACAGCGGGCTGATCGAGACCGCGCGGGTGAACAATCGCAACGGCTATCCCGTCGGCGCGGCGTATCTGAGCGAGGCATCGCATCAGATGCAGACCGGGTTGCTGCCGATGGCCGAGGAGCTCGAAGACCATCGCTTCGACGCGGTCACCGCCGCGCAGTACCGGCACGTGCAGCCACCGTGGACGGCGATCCTGCTGCTGGTGGTGGCACTCGGCGCGCTGATCTGGGTGCAGGTCGAGCTGGCACGGCGCTCGCGCCGGTTCTTCAATATGGGCCTGCTGATCGGCACCGGCGCGCTGGCACTGACGCTGATCTGGACGGTGGCGGCCGGTTCGGTCTCCGCGGTGGCGATGATTCGCTGCCGCGACGAGGGAGCGGTGCCGTCGGCCCGGTTGGCCGAGAGCCGAATCCTGGTGCAGCAAGCCAGATCAGCGGAAATGGTGAAGCTGGTGCGCCGCGACGCGACCGGCGACTACGACCGTACTTTCGATACCAATGCCGCCCGGCTCACCGAGCTGCTCGCCGGTTATCCCGAGGACGCCCCCGCGCGCGACGAGGTGGCGCACGCGCGCGCCGCGCTGACCCGCTGGCAGTCGGCCCATCAGCGGATGAACGACACACTCGAGCGTGGCGATTTCATGGGTGCGGCGGCCGTGGCCACCGGTCCGAGCGCCGCCGATTCGGCCGCCCAGGTCGACGCCCTCGACCGAGCACTCGACAAGGCGGGCGCGGTGACCCGGGATACCTTGCGTGCCAAGGTCTCACAAGCGACCGACGTGCTCTCGTTCCTCGCCCCCGGCGCGTTCGTGCTCGGGATCGCGGCGGCGGCGTGCGTCGCGCTCGGGTTGTGGCCGCGGCTGCGGGAGTACCGGTGATGCGCGGGCGCGTCCTCGCGGCGCTGGTGTTGGCCGGGCTGCTCGTCGGCTGCTCCGACAGCACGCCCGCGCCCGATGAGCGTGGCGTCTATTCCGAACCGCCGTTACCCGCCAAGGCCATTCCGATCGGCACCGACACCCCCGTACCCCCCACCGGCGGCGCGCAGTGCGGCGATCCGACCGCGAGCCTGCGGCCGAGCACCGCCGCAGGCCCGACGATCGATGCCATTCGCGCGCGCGGCAGGCTCGTGGTCGGACTCGACGCGGGCAGCAATCTGTTCAGCTTCCGCGATCCGCTCAGCGGTCGGATCGTCGGCTTCGACGCCGACATCGCCCGCGAGATCGCCCGCGACCTGCTCGGCAACCCCGATCTGATCGAATACCGCAGTCTCGCTTCGGAAGAGCGCGAGCGGGCGCTGCAGGCTCACACCGTCGACCTGATCGCGAAGACGATGACGATCACCTGCGAACGACGTCAGCGGGTGGCGTTCTCGACGGTGTATCTGCGGGCCGATCAGCGGGTGCTCGCGGTGAAGGGTTCCGGCATCGACGGCCTCGCAGACCTGGCGGGCAAGCGCGTGTGCGTGGTGCGCGGCACCACCTCGCTCGATCACATCCGCCGCGACCAGCCGGCCGCCACGATTCTGACGGTCCCGACCTGGGCCGACTGCCTGGTGGTCCTGCAGCAACGCCAGGTCGACGCGGTGAGCACCGACGACTCGATCCTGGCCGGCCTGGCCGCCCAGGACCCCTACACCGAGGTGGTCGGCGGCAGTATCAGCGCCGAACCGTACGGCATCGGCATCCCGAAGGGCGACGACGACCTGGTGCGTTTCGTCAACGCCACCCTGGATCGCATCCGCAACGACGGCACCTGGACCCGCATCCACCGCCGCTGGCTCGCGACCCTCGGCGAGACACCGAGCCCACCCGCCCCGAAGTACCAGGACTGACGGCCATGAGCACGACTTCTCCGAATGATGAACCACGGCATGGCGATCCGGCAGCGCAGCCACGTGATGAGTCGGCACCGCATGACCCGGAACGGCGCGAGCCCACTCAGCTGACCCAGCGTCAGCGGCCGGGCACGCTGCCCGGTGGGTGGACCCTGCCTGCCGATGACGAGACCCGGCCATTGCCCAAACTCACCGCCGAGGCCGCCGCGGAGTTCGCCAGAAAGCAGGCGAGCAGCCGCGACCAGACTCCGTCGACCGATGCCACCGAGCGCGCGAAAGAGTCCGGCGCCGCCCAGCGCTCGGGCGGGGATTCCGACGACGCCAGGACTTCGCAGCATGCGGATCTCGCTACCCAGCGGGCGAGTCGACCCGTGACAGCGGGCAGCGAGTCCGCGGCCTACGCGGCGACCGAAGCCGCCCAGCGTGCCCCGGCGCCGTACGCGCCGACCGAAGCCGCACCGCGCGCCCCCATCACCGCGCCGCACGCGGCGACCGAGGCCGCTCAGCGCACCGAACCACCTGGCACGCAGGCGACCGAATCCTGGCCCTCCACGCCGCAGACCGGTGGGAGTACCCGGTCGGGGCGCAGTGTGCGAACGGCGCGTTCGCGGCCTACCCGACGGCTCGGGGCCGGACTGGTGCCGATTCCGACGGTGACCCCGGCCGACCCGCGTGCCGCTGTGCTGACGGATCCGATGGTGTCGGAGGGTCGGCGCTACTGCTGGCGCTGTAGCAATCCGGTCGGGCGTTCCACGCCGGCGCGGGCCGCGTCGACCAGCGGTGAATGCGAAACCTGCGGAGCCGCTTACGATTTCCGGCCGTCACTGCACGAAGGCGATATGGTCGCCGGGCAGTACGAGATCCAGGGGTGCATCGCGCACGGCGGACTCGGCTGGATCTATCTGGCCATCGACCGCAATGTGAGCGATCGATGGGTGGTGCTCAAGGGGCTGCTGCACGCGGGTGACGCCGAAGCGCAGGCCGTCGCGGTGGCCGAGCGGCAATTCCTGGCCGAGGTGGCGCATCCGAGCATCGTCAAGATCCACAACTTCGTCGAGCACACCGCCGGTGACGGTTCGATCGGCTACATCGTGATGGAGTACGTCGGCGGCCACTCGCTGCGGGACATTCTCGATGCCAGGCCCCGCGGTGAGCAGATGCCACTGGCCGAGGCCATCGCCTATGTGCTGGAGATCCTGCCCGCGCTGGAACATCTGCATTCGATCGGCCTCACCTACAACGACCTCAAGCCCGACAACGTGATGGTCACCGAGGACCAGGTGAAGCTGATCGACCTCGGCGCGGTCGCCACCATCGACGCCTACGGAAACCTGTACGGCACCAAAGGGTTCCAGGCTCCGGAGATCGCCCGGACCGGCCCGACACCCGCCTCCGATGTCTACACCGTCGGCCGCACGATCGCCGCACTCACGCTGGCGCTGCCCAGCGAACACGGCCGCTACCTCGACGGCATCCCCGACCCCGCCGACGAACCGCTGCTTGCCCGCTACGAGTTCTTCCACCGATTCCTGCTCACCGCCACCGATCCCGATCCGGCACAGCGGTTTCCGTCGGCGCGGGCGATGTCGGCACAGCTGGCCGGTGTGCTGCGCGAGATCCTCGCCTACGACACCGGCACCGAACATCCACAGCTGTCCACAGTGTTCAGTCCACAGCGCTCCAGCTTCGGCACCGAGGAACTGATCAGCCAGACCGACGCCTATCTCGACGGTGCCGGTCGCTCACCGCTGCTCGATTCCGGCGATGTGGTTGCCGCACTCCCGATTCCACTGATCGACCCCGCCGACCCGTCGGCCCCGCTGCTGGCCGCGACCGCCAACCCGGAACCCGAACGGGTGCTCGAGGCGCTGCACGATTCCCGCGAGCGGGCCGAAGCCGACCCCGACAACGCCCCCGATACCCTGGCGGGCGAATTGCTGTTCGCCGAGGCGCGAGCGCGGCTGGAACTGGGCGAGTCGGCGGCGGTACTGCACCTGCTCGAACGGGTGCCCAACGAATCCGATTGGCGCACGGACTGGTTCACCGGTCAGGCGTATCTGCTCGAACTCGACTACGAGGCCGCCTTCGCCTCGTTCGAAGCGGTGCTGCGGGTGCTGCCCGGTGAGATCGCACCCAAACTGGCGCTGGCCGCCACCGCGGAACTCATTCTGCAACACTGGGATTCCGACGCGCCCGAACAGTGGCGCAGCTTCGCGCAACGCTATTACGACACCGTGTGGCGCACCGATCGGGCCGTGGTGAGCGCGGCATTCGGCCTGGCCAGGCAGCTGGCGGTGGCGGGGCGAGTCGGCGAAGCGGTGCACGCGCTCGATGACGTGCCCGCCGCGTCCCGCCACTTCACCACCGCCCAGACCACGGCAATCCTGTTGCTACTCACCAGCTCCCCCGTCGCCGACCTCGACGAGCAGATCCTGCGCCTGGCCGCCTCGCGCGCTCAGTCCATCGGTCCCGGCGAGCACCGGGCCACTCTCATGCGCACCCTGGTCCAGGGCACCGCGTTGGCCTGGCTACAGGCCGGGAACACGCCGAAACGCAAGGACGCCAAGCTGTTCGGGCGCGGCTTCGCCGAACGCGAACTGCGCGACGGCACCGAATCGGGCCTGCGCTCCCTCGCCCGCAACGCTCCGCACCGAGCCCACCGCTACGCCCTCGTCGACCTGGCCAACTCGCTGCGCCCCAAATCCTGGTTCTGAGATTCTGGCGGCTGGCGCCGCGGGTTTCGGCCTGGGAACCGCACTGACACCTACCGAATTCAGGTGTTAGCGACCAGTTCGTTGGCCGCTCGGGCGATAGCCAGTTCCTCATTGGTTGGTACCACCAGCACCGTCACCGGGGCGAAGTCCGGCGAAATGCGGCGGATGCCAGGGGCTCTCGTCTCGTTGCGGGTCGGGTCGACTTCGATGCCGAGCGCCTGTAGTCCGGCCAGGGCGTCGGCGCGCACCGCCGGGCTGTTCTCACCCACACCCGCGGTGAAGATGATGGCGTCGACGGTGCCGAGTTCCACCAGGTAGGCGCCGAGGTAGCGGCGCAGGCGGTGGATGTAGACGTCGTAGGCGAGCTTCGCCTGAGTGTCGCCACCATCGATGAGCTGCTGCAATTCACGGAAGTCGTTGACCCCGCTCATGCCCTTGAGGCCGGAATCGCGGTTGAGCAGTTGCTCCACCTGACTCACATCCAGATCGGCCGCCCGCATGAGATACGGCGTGACACCAGGATCCAGATCGCCCGGCCTGGTCCCCATCACGAGACCTTCGAGCGGGGTCATACCCATGGTGGTGTCGATCGCGACCCCACCTTGGATCGACGACGCGGACGCGCCGTTGCCGAGGTGGAAGACGATCTGGTTCAGCTCTTCGGTCGGCCTACCCAGGAATTCCGCGGCCTTCTCCGACACGTACTGGTGCGAGGTGCCGTGGAAGCCGTACTTGCGAATACCGTGGGCCGCAGCGAGTTTCGCGTCGATCGCATAGGTCTTGGCGGCGTCGGGCATGGTGTGGAAGAACGCCGTGTCGAAGACCGCGACCTGGGGAATGCCGGGCAGCAGCTCTCGCGTGGACTCGATGCCGACCACATTGGCGGGATTGTGCAGCGGTGCGAGCACCGACAGTTCGTCGATGGCGTGCAGCACGTCGTCGGTGATCAGGGTCGGCTCCCAGAACACCTCGCCGCCGTGGACCACCCGGTGCCCGACCGCGCCGATTCCGATCGTGGTCAGGTCGAGGCCGGTCTCGCACAACATCTCGAACGCCCGCAGCAGACCGGCTTTGTGATCGGGTATCGGCCCGTCGTAGTCGAGTTTGACGGGGCCTGCCTCGTGCACGATCCGCCCGCCGTGCGCCTCACCGATCTTCTCGACCAGCCCGGAGGCCAGGACTTCCGCCGAGACCGCGTGCAGCAGTTGGTATTTGATCGACGAAGAGCCGCTGTTCAGCACCAGTACCAGGTCGCTCACTTGCCATCTCCCTGTGCCTGAATGGCGGTGATCGCCACCGTGTTGACGATGTCGGCGACCAGCGCGCCGCGTGAAAGATCGTTCACCGGCTTGCGCAAACCCTGCAGCACCGGACCGATCGCCACCGCGCCCGCGCTACGCTGCACCGCCTTGTAGGTGTTGTTGCCGGTATTGAGGTCGGGGAAGACGAAAACCGTTGCCTTGCCCGCTACGTCGGAATCGGGCAGCTTGGCCGAGGCGACGGAGGGCTCGATCGCCGCGTCGTACTGGATCGGGCCTTCCACCGGCAGTTCCGGCGCCCGCTCACGCACGAGTTCGGTGGCCGCGCGGACCTTGTCGACATCGGCGCCGGTGCCGGACGCACCGGTCGAGTACGACAGCATCGCCACCCTGGGGTCGATGCCGAACCGGGCCGCCGTGCCCGCCGAGGACACCGCGATATCGGCCAGCTGCTCCGAGGTGGGATCGGGCACCACCGCGCAATCGCCATAGGCGAGAACACGATCGGCCAAGCACATCAGGAACACACTCGACACCGTGGAGACACCGGGCACCGTCTTGATGATCTCGAACGAGGGCCGGATCGTGTGCGCGGTGGTGTGCGCGGCACCGGAGACCATGCCGTCGGCGATCCCCTTGTAGACCATCATGGTGCCGAAATAGGAGATGTCGGCCATGGTTTCGCGCGCACGCTCGAGCGTCATGCCCTTGTGCTTGCGCAGTTCGGTGTACTCGGCGGCGAATTCGTCGAGATGGCCCGAGGTGCGCGGGTCCATCACCTGGGCGGCGGCGATGTCGACACCGAGCTCGGCGGCACGCGCCCGCACCGAGGTCTCGTCGCCGAGAATGGTGAGGTCGGCGATCTTGCGCTGCAGCACCCGTCCGGCCGCGCGAAGGATGCGGTCGTCGTCGCCCTCTGGCAGCACGATGCGTTTGCGATCGGCGCGGGCGCGTTCGATCAGCCGGTATTCGAACATCTGCGGTGTCACGACCGCCGAGGACGGAACCTGGATGCGCCGCAACAGCTCCGGCGCGTCGACACGCTGTTCCATGAGCGCGAACGCGGTGTCGACCTTGCGCGGGCTGCCCGCCCACATGCGGCCGCGGGTGCGGTGCACGGCACTGGCGGTGTCGTAGGTGCCGAGCTCGGTGGCCAGGATCGGCAGCCTGGGGTGCAAGCCCTCCATCAGCCGCGCGATCGCCGGGTGTGGGCGAAGGCCACCGTTCATGATCACGCCTGCCAGCGACGGGAACCCTTCTGCCTCATGGGCGTTCACGAGGCTCAGCAACACATCGGAGCGGTCGCCCGGCGCGATCACCACCACACCGTCGGAGAGTCGCTCCAGGATGTGTTCGGCGGTCATGCCGCCGACCATGATGCGCAACGCCTCACGCTGCAGCAATTCCGGGTCGCCACTGTAGATTTCGCCGTCGATCGCCTCGCACAGCTCGCCCATGGTCGGCGCCATCAGCAGCGGCACTTCGGGCAGCGTCCAGGACGGCACCTCGAAACCCGCCAGGGTGGTGGCGATTTCGTCGAGTTCGTCGGGAACGCAGCGATTGGCCACGATCGCGACCAGGTGGGCGTGCTCGGCGGTGAGCTCGGTGGTACACAGTTCGACCAGTTGCTTGACCTCGCCGGGCGTGCGGTCGGCACCGCGAACGACCAGCAGAACCGGCGCGCCCAGGTTCACCGCGATGCGGGCGTTGAAGCGCAGTTCGCTCGGGCTGGCGACGTCGGTGTAGTCGCTGCCGACGATCACCACCGCGTCGCAGGCCTTGGCGACGTCGTGGAAACGCATCACGATGTCGCTGATCGCGGCGGTGGGGTCGCGGTGCACGTCCTCGTAGGTGACGCCGATCGCCTGTTCGTAGCTGATATCGGCGGTGCTGTGCTCGAGCAGCAGTTCGAGGATGTAGTCGGGTTCGTCGGTGGAGCGGGTGATCGGACGGAACACGCCAACGCGTGCGGTGGTCGCGCACAGCATGCCGAGGACACCCAGTGCCACCGTCGATTTTCCGGTGTCACCCTCCGGTGAGGCGATGTACACGGTGGACGGCGCTTGTTCGACCATGCTCGCGAGCTTAGTGAATCGGCGGCGATTCAGGGGCTCGGCGGGGTCCGATCGGTCGCGTTATAGTCCGCCCAAATGACACTCAGTCCCCGGATCCGGGTGCGATCTGTCGGGCTATAGTCCGCCAAAATGACACTCAGTCCCCGGATCCGGGTGCGATCTGTCGCGTTATAGTCCGCCCCATGACATCGCAGTTCCCGGATCGGCAGTGGGGTTCGCGCACCAATCCCCTGTCCCGCGCAGCCAACCGTTTCGCCGCGACCAAGCCGGGTTCCTGGCTGATCCGCACGATCACCCCACTCGACCGGGCCCTGCTCGAACGCACCGATGCCAAATACACCGTGCTCGGCCCGATCGGCGCCCCGGTGATCCTGCTCACCACCACCGGCCGCAAGTCCGGGGCCGCGCGCACCCAGCCACTGCTCTACGTCCACGACGGCGACGCTCTCTACGTGGTGGGTTCCAACTTCGGCCAGCAACACCACCCGGCGTGGACCGGCAACCTGCTCGCCGACCCGTCAGCCACCGTCGCCATCGCGGGCGAGCGCATCCCGGTCACCGCAACCCCGATCCCCGACGCGGACAAGGACGCGATCTTCGCCCGCTTCATCGACATCACCGGCGCCTACGCCGCCTACCGCGATCGCACCACCCGCAACCTGCGCATGTTCGCCCTGCGCCGGGCATAAGGACCCGCGACTCGTCCTACTGAACCGGGTCGAAGACAGCGAACCCGAGGTGATTCAGACCTTGTCGACCTCGCCGTTCGCCAGTGCCTTCTGCAGGGAGTTGAACACCGTCAGGCCCTGGCCGACCATGCCGTTGAGCAATTCACCGACGCCGTCGGGGCCGTTGAGAACGGTGAGATTGGCGCCTGCCAGGCCGTGGGAGGCCTGCTTGACGATTTCGGGGAGTTGCTCGATGAGCATCTGGTCCAACGCGATTCGGTTGTTGGACGCAGCCGCTTCGGCCTGGATACGGGTACGGTCGGCCTCGGCTACGGCGAGGATGCGGACCCGTTCCGCTTCTGCCTCAGCGGGTTTCACCACTTCGGCCTGAAGTTGCTGTTCGCGGAGTTCAGCGTTCTTGCGGGCCTGCTCAGCCTGGGCGTGCAGGACCGCCTGCCTGGCGATGGCGTCGGCGAGCGGGCCCGCCTGTGCCGCTTCGGCATTGGCCTTGTCGATATCGCGCTGGTACTGGGCCTTGAGGATCGAGGTTTCGCGCTCGTATTCGGCGCGACGGCGCAGCGATTCCTGTTCGGCTTCGGCGGAGCGCTGGGAGGCTTGGGCCTGGGCGATCTGGGCATCGCGCTGGACCGCCGCATTGTGCGGTGCGGCCAGGGCATTGATGTAGCCGAGGTTGCCGTCGTCGATGGATTGGATCTGGAACGAGTCGACCCACAGGCCGATATTGCTCATCTCCACTTTGGAGGCGATGAGTACCTCGTCGGCCAGCTTCTGGCGTTCGCGGATGATCTCCTCGACCGTCATCGAGCCGACGATCGAGCGCAGGTGACCGGAGAAGATGCGGCCCGTCAGCACCGACATCTCCTGCTCCTGCTCGGACAGGAAGCGTTGTGCCGCATTGACAATCGACTGGGTGTCGTTGGCGACCTTGAACGCGATCACCGCACGCACATCGAGCTGGATGGCCTGCTTGGTGACGCAGCGCTCGCGGATCTCGGATTCGAACATGGCCAGCGACAGGTAGCGGACCTTCCGGAACAGCGGCACCACCCAGGTGCCGCGCCCGATAACCACCTTGAACGGGGTGTCGTCCTTGGTCTTGGCGCCACTGACCAGCATGGCTTCGTCGGGATCGGGAACGTGATAGCCCAGCATGGCGGGCCCCTTTCATTCAGAGGGAAGCGGAATCCAAGTGACCACGTCGACCAGGCGACCCGGGTGGACCGCGACGATCAACACGGTGGTCCAGGCGGCGATCGGCTCGTCGGCTCGGGCGAGGTAGAGCTCAGTGCCCCCGCGAATCGACACCAGCACCTCACCCAGTGCGCCCGCCTCCCGAATCGGTGACGTGATGGTGCCCGTCATGCCCTGCACGGAATCGGTCATCGCGGGTGAACCTCCCTGTCTCGCACCGGATGCCGTCAGAGTACGGAGCGTCGGCTATAAGCGGGTAGCAAAATTCTTATTGACAGCATTCTGTCAAATATGACACCATACTGTCATGCCGATGAAAACAGTTCACGTAGCCGTCTACGACACCCTCGCCGACTGGGAGGTCGGTGCCGCCACCGCGCACATCGCCAATGGCGAGTGGCATCGGGAGCCGGGAACGTTCGAGGTCAAAACGGTCGGTCTCACCACCGAGCCGATCACCACGATCGGCCGAATGCGCATCACTCCAGACCTCGCCATCGCTGATATAGACCCCGCCGACAGTGCCATGCTGATCCTGCCCGGCGCCGACCTGTGGGAGGGCGATGACCTGAATGCCTTCGCGCACAAGGCGAGACAGTTTGTCGAGGCGGGCGTTCCGGTCGCGGGAATCTGCGGCGCCACCTTCGGGCTCGCCAAGGAAGGCCTGCTCGACGACTGCGCGCACACCAGCAACGTCGCGGAATATCTCGTCTACAGCGGTTATTCGGGCGCCGACCACTACGTCGACGCCCCTGCCGTCACGGACCGCGATGTGATCACCGCGGATGCCATGTCCCCCTTCGAATTCGCCCGCGAGATCTTCGCCCGCCTCGATCTCTACGAGCCGCATGTTCTCGACGCGTGGTACGCACTGTTCGCGCAGAAGGATCCGGCCGGGTACGCGGTGCTCGCCGGATACGAGGCCACCGAATGAAAGAAGGCGAACAAGAACTGTTCTCCACCGCGGCCATCACCTCGTTTCGCCTCAACGGCCAATTCCTCGCCATCGCTGAGGAATTGGCCGCGCCAGCCGGGCTCACCGCCGCCCGCTGGCAGGTGCTCGGCGCGGTGCTCACCGAACCACTGCCGGTCGCTGGTATCGCCCGCGCGATGGGCATCACTCGCCAGAGTGTGCAGCGCATCGCGGACCTGCTGGTCGGCGACGGTCTCTGTGAATACCGGCCGAACCCGGCGCACCGCCGGGCCAAATTGGTCGTCGCGACAGCGTCCGGCCGTGCGGCGGTGCAGCGCATCGATCCGCACCATGCGAAGATCGCGGATCGCCTCGTCGACGAACTCGGACCCACGGAGTTCGCAGCCACCGTCGCGGCGCTCACGAGACTCTCCGCGGCACTCGACGTGATCGCTGACGACAAAGCGTAGGGCCGCGTCTGTCGTCCGGATTGCCCTAACCGAGATAGGCATCCAGTGCACGGCGGATCACTTCGCCCTCGCCGACGTGGTCGGCTTGCGCACGTCGACTAAGGCGAGTACGCATCCCATCGGCCAGGCGTACCGAGGTGGTCGGCGTGCGGCCACCCCGACCCTCATCCTTGCGCGGTCGACCTCGCTTGAGTGCGGCAGGGTTGACGATCTCGACCGAGAGAACTTCATCGGCGGTCGGCGGATTGACCGCGTAGTCGTCTGCCATCGCTTCGTAGTCAGGCATCGGCTTTCCTTTCTGGGGCGAACGTCAGCGGCGCTGGTGCGCGTAGTTCGGTTCGAACAGGTGACCGATACCGATCTGTGCGACCAAGGACGGGCGCAGCATCATCGCGTGGAAGACGACCGGTATCGGCGGTGCCACATCGGCGATTACTTCAATATGGGGTTCACTGTCTGCAAGCGCACCGATGTGCAGCACCAAAGCAGCATCGTCGCGACGGGCGCGGATGGCTACGCGCAGGATCGGATAGGTCATGATCGCGGTGATCTCGGCAGCGTCGATGCCGTGTTTGGTAGCGCTGGCCAAGATCGTGATCTGCATGATTAATGGTACTACCTTTAATGGATAATGCAATACCATTTATCGGCAGTCTCACCCGCCGATCCTCCATCAGTGGGAGAGATTTGCTGCGAGTAGTTCTTCGAACGGGGTCGTGTCGGCATAGGGATCGGTCGGGCGGCTGGCGGTCCTGCCGAGCAGTAGCGCGCTGAATTCGTTTGCCGCGCGGTCTATTCGGTTGTTCAGCGCCTGGTCGGCGCCGTTTGCGCCCCAATCGGTCGAGGCCGCGTAGACCGCGGTGGGCACGACGATCGAGTGCAGGTAGGCGAACAGTGGGCGCACCGCGTGCTCGAGCGCCAGGGAATGACGCTCGGTGCCGCCGGTCGCGCCGGCCAGCACCGGCATCCCGGCGAGCGAATCCGGTTCCAGCACATCGAAGAATGTCTTGAACAGGCCACTGTAGGAGGCGCTGAAGATCGGCGTCACGGCGATCAGGCCGTCGGCGGTGACGACCTTGTCGATCGCCGCTCGCAGGGCCGGCGCCGGGAACCCGGTGAGCAGGTTGTCGGCGAGATCGCGAGCGTGATCGCGCAGGTCGACGAAGTCCACTTCGACCTCGGAGCCCTTCGCACGCAGCTCGCGTGCTGCCGCGGCGGCCAATCGATCGGCCAGCAAACGTGTCGACGAAGGCTGCGAAAGCCCTGCCGACACCACG
This sequence comes from Nocardia sp. NPDC059195, assembly GCF_042754695.1. Lineage (NCBI taxonomy): Bacteria > Bacillati > Actinomycetota > Actinomycetes > Mycobacteriales > Nocardiaceae > Nocardia > Nocardia sp. NPDC059195. The sequence goes on from NZ_JBHZBG010000009.1 coordinate 211,518, forward strand.
GCGATACGGGTTGTCATGAGATCACCTCCGTTGTGTGCGGGCCGCCGAGTGCGCGGCGCGGTGTGGATATCACGCACTGACCTCCGCCATGGTCTTGGCGGCGAGCAGCGAGTCGTGCGTCGGCGCGTCCGGGACGTGCGCCGGGCGTCGAGCCGCGAACTCCTTGCGCAACACCGGGATTACCTCCTCGCCGAGCAGGTCGAGCTGCTCGAGCACCGTCTTCAACGGGAGTCCGGCGTGGTCGACCAGAAACAGCTGGCGCTGGTAGTCGCCGAAGTGCTCGCGGAAGGTGAGCGTCTTCTCGATCACCTGCTCCGGGCTACCCACGGTGAGCGGGGTCTGCTCGGTGAAATCCTCGAGCGACGGGCCGTGCCCGTAGACGGGCGCGTTGTCGAAGTAGGGGCGGAACTCACGAACCGCGTCCTGAGAGTTCTTGCGCAGGAACACTTGTCCACCGAGGCCGACGATGGCCTGGTCGGCGCTGCCGTGGCCGTAGTGCTCGTAGCGGCGGCGGTAAAGATCGATGAGCCGCTTGAAATGGTCGGTGGGCCAGAAGATGTGGTTGGCGAAGAAGCCGTCACCGTAGTAGGCGGCCTGCTCGGCGATCTCCGGGCTGCGGATCGACCCGTGCCAGACGAACGGCGGCACGTCGTCGAGCGGACGCGGCGTGGAGGTGAACGACTGCAGCGGCGTGCGGAACTTGCCTGCCCAGTTCACCACGTCTTCACGCCAAAGCCGATGCAGCAGAGCGTAGTTCTCGATGGCCAGGGGGATGCCGTCGCGGATGTCCTTGCCGAACCACGGATAGACCGGGCCGGTGTTGCCGCGGCCGAGCATCAGGTCGACCCGGCCGTCGGCCAGGTGCTGCAGCATCGCGAAGTCCTCGGCGATCTTGACCGGGTCGTTCGTGGTGATCAGCGTGGTCGAGGTGGACAGCATGATGCTGTCGGTACGGCCCGCGATGTAGCCGAGCATCGTGGTCGGCGAGGACGGTACGAAGGGCCGATTGTGGTGCTCGCCCATCGCGAACACATCCAGACCCACCTCTTCGGCCTTCTGCGCGATCGCGACCATCGCCTTGATCCGCTCGGCCTCGGTAGGGGTGCGGCCGGTGGTGGGATCGGTGGTCACATCGCCGACGCTGAAGATTCCGAACTGCACGGGCCCTCCTTTGGTTGCCATGGCAACTATAACCAGGGAGGGCGGGAACCTATTCCGGTGAGACGCGGCTCACATGGCTACTCGGCGAACGGGCGGCGGGTCCGGCCGATCAGGTCGGCCACCGAGTCCACCACCATCGTGGGCCGGAACGGGTAGGCCTCCACCGAGGACTTCGTCGAGATACCCGAGGTCACCAGCACCGTGCGCAGGCCCGCCTCGAGTCCCGCGATCACGTCGGTGTCCATCCGGTCGCCGATCATCACCGTCGACTGGGAATGCGCGCCGATCCGGCGCAGCGCCGAGCGCATCATCAGCGGATTCGGCTTGCCGACGTAGTACGGCTCCTTACCGGTGGCCCTGGTGATGAGGGCCGCGACCGAACCCGTGGCGGGCAGGACACCGTCGCGGGAGGGGCCGGTGGCGTCGGGGTTGGTGGCGATGAACTTGGCGCCGCGATCGACCAGGCGGATCGCGGTGGTGATGGCCTCGAAGGAATAGGTGCGGGTCTCGCCGAGCACCACGTAGTCGGGATCGCTATCGGTGAGCACGTAGCCGATCTCGTGCAGCGCGGTGGTGAGGCCTGATTCGCCGACCACATACGCGGTGCCGTTGGGGCGCTGGTCGTCGAGGAAGGTCGCCGTGGCCAGCGCCGAGGTCCAGATCGACTCCTCGGGGATGTCGAGGCCGGTGTGGCGCAGGCGGGCCTGCAGGTCGCGGGGGGTGCGGATCGAGTTATTGGTGAGCACGAGGAACGGGATCTCGTTGGCGCGCAGATCGGCGAGGAACTCGTCGGCGCCGGGGATCAGCTGATCCTCGTGCACCAGCACGCCGTCCATGTCGGTCAGGTACGACAAGATCTGCTCATCCTTGGTGGTCACCAGTTAATTGTCCGCTAAAACCTGGCGTGGTGGGAGACGAAACAGCGCTCGTGTTCAGCTGCAATCTGGTCGAACAGCCGCAAGCAGCAGCACTATCGCGGCCTGATCGCTGGCATGGATCGAAACATGTCATACCGCTATGGCATGGTGGTCGGTGTTGGTGAGCGACACCGAAACTCAGAGGGAGGGGGTTGATCGCTGATGGCTAGGTTCGACATCCCCGACGGATGGACGATGCAGGCCTACCGATTCGCGCTCGACCCCACCCCACGACAACAACCGGTACTCCGATCACATTGCGGTGCATCCAGGTTCGCGTTCAACCACATGCTCACCTTGGTCAAAGCGGTGATCGACCAACGCTCCGCTGAACGCAGCTACGGGATCTCCGAGACCGAACTGACCCCGTCGATCGGCTGGTCACTACCCGGACTCCGCAAAATATGGAACCAGCGTAAACACGAGCACGCGCCGTGGTGGGCGGAGAACTCGAAAGAGGCCTACAACACCGGACTCGATGGCCTCGCCCGGTCGCTCGATAACTGGACTGCCTCCCGAACCGGTCTGCGAGCCGGTAAACCGGTCGGGTTCCCGAGATTAAAAACCGCGGCCCGGTCACGGCGGTCCGTTCGATTCACCACGGGGACGATCCGGGTCGAGCCCGACCGCCATCACATCGTCCTTCCACGGGTCGGGCGGCTCAAAACACATGAGTCGACCCGCAAACTCGCCCGCCGGGTCGAGGCGGGAACCGCGCGCATCCTCTCCGCCACCCTCGCCCAGGATTCGCGTCGCCGCTGGTACGTCTCATTCCAAACCCTCGTCACGGCCAAAGCCCGTCCCGGGCATGCCCGCCGGTCACCGCACCCGGTGGTCGGGGTCGACGTCGGGGTCAAAGCCGACGCGCTGCTGGTGATCGCGGCCCCTGACGGTTGCGAGGTCGCCCGTGTTCGAGCGCCGAAACCCTCAACTGCCATGCAGGCGCGGCTGCGGGTATTGCAACGGCGGGCGGCGCGTCAGCAGGGCCCCTATGATCCGGTTACGAAAACCCGGCGGAGGCCATCGAAGCGGTGGCAGGCCACCACGGCACGGATCGCCCGTATCCACGGGCGGGCCGCCGCAGTCCGCCGCGACGTTCTCCACAAGATCACCACTGAACTGGCCCAGCAGTACCAGGTGATCACCGTGGAAACTCTGAACGCGGCCGGGATGCGGTCCGCGGGCGGTGCCCGGAAGAAGGGGTTGAACCGGGCGCTCGCTGACGCGGCCCTCGCTCAGGTCCGGCAGATGTTGGCCTATAAAACTCGCTGGTACGGGTCGATCCTGGTGGAAGCTGACCGGTGGTTTCCGAGTTCGAAGACGTGTTCGGGGTGTGGTGGGCGAAAGCCAAGCCTGACCCTCGCCGACCGCGTCTATAGCTGTGAGTCATGTGGTCTGTCGATTGATCGTGATCGTAATGCCGCGATCAACCTCGCCCGACTCGGCGAGACCCGCCTGTCCAGGGTGGGTGAACAGGGTTGCGCCGGCAGTGGGTCGGTGCCAGGACGTGGAGCCATCCGCAAGTCCGAGCCCGCGCGAGCGGGCGAGGCAGGAGGCCGTGAAACGTCTACCCCGTACAAGCTATGGTTGGCTTCGGCGGGGACCGCTTCACCGCAAGGTGAGGCTGCCTGATGGAGCAGACTAAAGGTTGCTCATGAGAAGGCAACGGTCAACGGACGACAGGAGTGGCTGGAATGGTTGAGCTCAAGCTCGGGTACAAGGCATCGGCAGAGCAGTTCGGGCCGCGAGAGCTGGTCGAACTAGGCGTCGCCGCCGAGCAGCACGGTCTCGACAGTGCGACCGTCAGCGACCACTTCCAGCCGTGGCGCCACGACGGCGGCCACGCGCCGTTCTCGCTGGCCTGGCTGGCGGCCGTCGGCGAACGCACCGATCGCATCCAGCTCGGCACCTCCGTGCTCACCCCCACCTTCCGCTACAACCCGGCCGTGATCGCGCAGGCCTTCGCCACCATGGGCTGCCTGTACCCGGGCCGGGTGATGCTCGGTGTCGGCACCGGTGAGGCGCTCAACGAGATCGCCACCGGCTACAAAGGCGAATGGCCCGACTTCAAGGAACGTTTCGCTCGACTGCGCGAAGCGGTGAACTTGATGCGCGACCTGTGGACTGGCGAGCGCACCGATTTCGAGGGCGAGTACTACCACACCGTCGGCGCCTCCATCTACGACGTCCCCAAGGGCGGAATCCCCGTCTACATCGCCGCGGGCGGCCCGGTGGTCGCAAGGTACGCCGGCCGCGCGGGCGACGGTTTCATCTGCACCTCGGGCAAGGGCATGGACCTCTACACCGAGAAGCTGCTGCCCGCCGTCACCGAGGGCGCCGCGAAGGTCGACCGCAACGTCGCCGACATCGACAAAATGATCGAGATCAAGATCTCCTACGACACCGATCCCGAACTCGCACTACAGAACACCCGCTTCTGGGCCCCACTCTCCCTGACTCCCGAACAGAAGCACGACATCACCGACCCCATCGAAATGGAAAAGGCCGCCGACGCCCTCCCCATCGAACAGGTAGCCAAGCGCTGGATCGTCGCCAGCGACCCTGACGAAGCCGTCGCCCAAATCAAGCCCTACCTCGACGCAGGTCTCAACCACCTGGTCTTCCACGCCCCCGGGCACGACCAACTCCGTTTCCTCGACTTGTTCAAGCACGACCTGGCACCCCGCCTCCGCGCGCTGGGCTGAGATCGCGAGTGACCTGAGCAGGATCGGCCCCGGTCTGCCGCATGCTTCGGCATGCGGCGCGGGGACCGTAGACAATAGTAGATAATTTTCGGCTAGACTGAGTTCGTGAAGTCGATCAGTGTCGGCGAACTCCGCCAGAATCCGTCCGCCATGGTCGCCGATGTCGAGTCGGGCGAGGTCTATGAGTTGACGCGCCACAACCATCGGGTCGGCTACATCGTCCCCGCGGTCTCGTCCACCCAGATCATCAGGCGCGCGGTCGATGGTGGGGCGAGCACGAGCACCATCGCCCGGCATGAACTCCGCAGCGCTGCGTCTATCGACGAACTCCTCGAGTCCGAGAAGGGCGAGTGGTGAGGGCCTATTACCTCGACACCTCAGTAGCCATGCGGATCATGCTGGGACATTCCATCGAAGCCGCGCGATGGTTCGACAATGCCACCGCGGACAAAGAGTGCCGGATTGTCTCTTCACGACTGTTGCGCACCGAGATCACTCGCGTCCTTCGCAGAGAAGGCCTACCCGTACTCGACCGAGGTCAGATCATCGACCACATCGACGTCATTCCGATCGATCACGCTGTTCTGAACGAAGCCGAAGCGATCATCTCGCACATCCGAACACTCGATGCGATTCACCTGGCGTCTGCGCTGCGCAGCGGCTTGGAAGATCTGACGGTGGTAACCCACGACAAGAACATGGCCACTGTCGCAGGACAACTCGGATTCGCGGTCTTCGACCCGGTCCAGTAGATGATCTACGAGTCCGACGTCGACCTGCCGAGCTAGGAACCTTCGACAGGTCGACTCGGGACATTCGAACGACGCTAGCTCAACGCGTGGTCAAGGTCGCCAAGGAGATCTTCGAAGTCTTCCAAACCAACCGAGGGCGAACTACGCCGTCGAACAAGGGCCAATGGACCGTCACCTCCGATTCATCCGTTAGCAGTCCACGGTACCCAGGAAGCCAACTCCGATTCGCGTGACGGCGAGCCGTCCCACGGCTGCTTGTAGAACTCGTTGGCGATAACCCCGGCGTAATCTTTCGAACTATTCTTGGGCGTCAAATTTGAAACGTACAGCTCGGAAACAGGAGAATTATAGGGCATCTTCTTAACCACGTGCGCAACTTCGGTCGCCGCTGGCCGCAGATCGTCGAGCTTGCCTTGAGAATTGACCACTGACAGATAGACATTAACACCCAGCATGCCAGTTTTATCGTTTCTATTGATACTCACATTGTATACACAATAGCCCGAAGGTAGCGCGTCGGAATCATCTATCGCCTTCCTGGTCTCTTGTTCGAACTCTTTCGATTCCAGCTTTGCCGTCGCGACTTCACACTTTTCGGAGCCACCGTCCGTGGACGTGCAACCGGTCGCAACTATCGATGTCACAGCAACGGAAACAGCCAACCAAATTGCCGTTCGAAACGTATTAGACATTAATCTTCGCCATCCAATTCCCAGCCATCATCTTTATCATTATACTCACGCGTATTCGGAGTGGGCCACACAGAATTCCCGTGCGCGTCAACAGACAATCCGCTCGGACTTCTAATCATATTCTGAAGCTCATTAGACGCTATCCAAACCTTCGTTTGAACCTCAGCGAAGTTGGTAATTAATTCCACGACCAACTCGACAGCGGCAGTAATTGCCGCATTTGCGGTCGGCAAAGCGAATGGAACCGCAGCACCCGCTGTTGAGGCCGACTCTGCAGCGAACTCCACCGCCGCCGAAATGACCGTCGCGAGCTTGTCAATCAATGCTTTATAGAGAACGCGTCCCTCCTCAGCGATTGTCAACAGCTCATCATGAACACTCTCGCAGAGAGTTACAATCGCGGTCATCGCGGCCGCCAGATACCCCCTCGATTCCTTGAAAGATTTGTACGCACTTCCGTCCCAGTTGCCTTCCAGATTGAATTCCTCCGAGTTTTGCCTCGCGTAAACGGCCCCGACTGCGCTACCTACCTGCTGCCATTTCGATGCATAGTCAACAAACAGCCACGGGGCGAACATCCCCTCGACTGCTTCCTTGATCTTCTCGATCAGCTTCTTCAGCTGCTCTTGGACCTCGTCTCGGGTGTCGGTCAGAGCCCAGTATGTCGCCATGCTTACCCAACGAACTCGATCAAAGCCTTCATTGATCTCGGCAGGCATCTCGTCGAGTCGCTCTACACTTTTCGAAAACTCCTCACGAAGTGTGGTCAGGGATTCTTGCGTCAATTCCGGAAATGGGCTCATTATATCGAGAAATCCATATCTCCAGCGAGACGGTTTGTCGCCTGGACCTGTTCAGCCTGCTGTTCGCCGAAGCTGATCACTGCCGCGTGCAAGGCGTTGCCAATCTGTTCGGCGACCGGTTCCGATTCCCTAAGCCTGTCCTGAATATATGTGGCCGCTTTGCTGTAAGAACTCCACGCGCCAATAAACAATGGACCAAACTGCACAGCCGTGTACTTCAAAGCATCGATCGACCCAGCCGCAGATTTCAGGCCTGGAGATACTTCAGATAACCAGACCTTAGATACTTTCTCAAGCTCGTCGAGTTCGACCTTAAGATTCTTCGTCATCCAATACTCCCCATGAGTAGCTTTTCGTGACGGACCACTCTAGCAATCAAGGCTTGATCGGTTTCGCTATCCAGATCGGCGCTGTGCTCCAATTTGGGCGCTCCCGCTCGCGCACGATTACAGCAATTTATAATATCGATTGCAATATGATCCGGATCGGTCAGATATCCCCAATCAGGATCAATATTGACCGATATCAGTTTGGCAGAGGTTGCCGTAACAGTCAATCCCACGATTCCACTGCTATTCCGACCAGGCCCATGAAATGTGCGCGCCGTCGGCTGGAATATTGCAGAGTAAATTTCTTGAAACTCCGCCGATGTATTTGTTCGCAAAAGAATTGGTGCGGCGAGCCTCAGCGTCGGCGGTCGACTCAGAACCCTACTCGGATCCGCTACTTGAGAGGCCTTCTCGAATACGGCGTGCATATAAGCATCCATAATCGATTTCCCATAATCCGATGGTTCGAAGAGGTTCTTCCATTGGCGCCCAATCTTGATCTGCGTGGGAAGCCGGTCCATGTTCAGTTGCACGTTAACTAGTGCAGACTTCTGGAATGGATTTTCAACCCTAGGTTCAGAGTTGGCACTCACTTCGTTGTCCGCAGGCGACGTAGACGCCCTGCCCATCCCCCGTCCATCTAGATTCGCCTGGTTATCCAGATGCGAGGGAGCCGACCGGGCGACGGGTTGTTCTTCCCAATATTCATCGTCGGGGTCGTCATAATGATTGAACCACCCTTGTGTCACAGTCGGTTTCCCCGCTTATTCATATTTCCGGCTTCTCTCACACTCAAGCTGCCTCCTTTGGTCACGATTCTTGATATGAAACGGTCAACTGTCTCGGTGTTCAATCCGCCGTCTCAGCTCGTTATCAATCAACTTGGTCATTTGTTCGGCTAGATGCGAACAGTCCCCTGGCTCAATCTCTATTCGCTCACTATTTCTGCGTTGGAGGTATCGGCCGTCGTCCGCATAGTCCAGCCATTCGATGATGTGGATGGGCGCGGATTGATGGTGGTGGTCACCAGCACGGACGGCTGCCGATCCTGAACCAGTTAATGGCCGACTAATGAACCGCTGATATCGCTCGTGAGGAGAGCTACGGGCAACGTCGGTGAAGTAGGTGCCGAAGTCGGGCTCAAGATCCCGCGTGTAGAATTCCTTGGCTGATTGTCGGCCAGGAGAACAATTCGGGATGCAATTCGCGATCCCGTTGCCGAGGTTTTCGGGTCGCCCTCGTCGGACCCAGATCGGACCCTCGACGCCATTTACTGCGGTTTGGGCCGCGATGACCGCGGAGCCGCGGCTTCGCACACCTAGGATTCGGTAGGTGCGGGTGGTGGGGCCATCGGCGCCTGTCTCGCCTGATGCTTCGATGCGCAAGTCAGCAGTAGCAAGAGTGTGCAGGACAAGTTCGATCGCATTCGACTCCTCTTTCGAGTACCCCGTACGAACGGACCGGCCGTGTGCGTCGAACTCCTCGCGATAGCGGAAGCGACTGGCGAAGTGCAGGGGGCGGGGGAAGCGGTCGCGACCGTCATTGAACCAGAGTCCAGCGAAATCGTCTGGTTCCCAGAACCATTCAGACATCGGATGATCTGTCTCGTGGTGGGTTCGCGGACGGATACTGACTGCCGAGGACCCCGCCTTCGACTACGAAACCACGGTCGCCGATGAGCTCATCCGCGTTGGCCTCGTTGATCAAGTAGTCAGGAATAGCGTGCTCTGCCTGGTCGTCTTTTCCGCGCCCGGCACCAGCGCCCATCATGCCTGGCATGCCAGACATCCCGCGAGTGCCAGCCGCAGCACCTGCAGCAGCACCACCAGCGGATACCGTGGCTGCCAGCGCCCCTGCCTGCGGGGACCCTGGAATTGCCTGTCCAGGGGCACCTGCGCTGGGAGCGACGCTGCCGCCTGGTCCGGTCCCCGTTCCTGGACTACCGCTGGAACCTGGGGTTCCGCCAACCCCTGGGGAGCTGGGGGTGGCCGAAGCTGGTGTGGTCGGCGTGGTGGACGGCGAGGTCGACGTTTGGTCGGTACCCGATGAGGAGTCGGATGTGTCCTCATCGTCAGTGGCCCCGGGATCCGACGTAGACGGATCCTCGGCGGCGGAGTCCTCGGCAGGTGTTTCTGGTGTTGCTGCCGGGTCGTCAGGAGCATCGGTCGATGGCTGCGTGCCGGTGGAGTCAGTGTTCGGCTTGCCTCCACCGTTGTCCGTGGTGATGCCAACCGGCTTGTCACCCGGGTCATTCTGTTGCTGGGTGGGATTGGTCGGCCGCGGTAAGATCGGGATCGCGCCGTCGGTGCCGGCGAAGGGCATCACGTACTTGTTGTCCATCACCTCACGCGCTTGGTTCTCGGCTTCCTCACGCTGACCTCGAACAACCGCCTTGTTCCAAGGCATGCTGTCCAGAAAGCCTGGGTCCACTTCACCGGGAAGCGCCGATTTCGTGTTCACTGCGGATGTTGCTGCGGCGGCGACTTGCTCACTCATCGAAGTGAAGGCAGGCGTGAGTTTGTCTGCGTCGGTGGTGTATTGGCGAATCGCGTTGATCGAGGCATCCGCTGAACTGCCTTCCCAGGCCGACGCGATCGAGACCTCCATCCGCTGCCGAAACTGTTCGAGTGCTTGCGTCCATTGGGTGCCGGACTCACGGTATTTCGCTGCCGCGCCGTTGGCTGGCTCGGTGGCGATCCGTTCGAACGCGCTCAGGATGTCCTGATGCTTCCAGTTGGGTGGATATTCCGTGGTGGGTGGGATCTGTTTGCCCTCGGTGCCGGTCATTTCGCGCCTGCCTGTGCGAGTGCGGCGGCTTCAGCGTTGAAGCGGGTGGCCCACTCCTCGTCAGCGGCCATGAACCGGTCACGGATCAATTGGTGCAAGGTGCGGATGTCCTCGACGATGACGTAGTGCTCTTCGAGTACGTCGTAGAAGGAGTCGTCGCTGCCACGGGCCTTGTTGCGGAAGCGGTGCGCCATAACGCGGGCAGAGGATAAGCCGGACTCTGCGTTGTCACCGAAACCCCAGGTGCTGATATTGGAAATATCGGTCATGGTCTGCTGGATCTGCCGAATCACGGTTTCGAATTCGGTGCACTCACGATCGAGGCGAGCGAACTCCTCGGGTTCCATGCGCAGATTCAAGGCGCCGCTCCGCGCTTCCTCGATCAGACCTGTAAACGGACTCTTGGTTTCCCCGGACACCACTTTCCCTCCCCGTTCCGTATGATGTTGTGGCTCAGAGACTGTCCGGAATCGACGGCGCGATCTTCTCGGTCAGTGAGCGTGCGATCTCGCACGAGTCCAGGTGGCCGGTATCTCGACCTGACGGCGGATTTACCACGTTGATCTCCATGCTCCCGCCACGCACTGCGACGTTGACGTCGCATACGTCCTTGGTGCTGCGGCCAGCGTCCTGGCGCCAAGCGATCGCCTCACGGCCTCCGACGGTGAACTCGTTCGACTCCGGGAGCTTGCGGTCTCGCACCATCGCAACGGTGAGGTTCGTCATCCGCACGCTCATCGCGTATCCGCCACCGCCGACGTATACCCAGTCGCAGCCCTTCCAGACGACGCCCCCCGGCGCCTCGGTGAGGTCTGACTTCTTCGAGCCCAGCTTTTCGTCGGTGATTACTTGCGTTGGGATATCGGCGCAAGGATCGAAGCCGGTCGGCACGTCTTTGGCGAGTTCACGCCCGTTGACCGACAGGGCGCTTGTCGGAGCAGAACCGCCGTCCGTAGACTCGCCTTCGCATCCGAGCAGCGCGGCAGCGACCGCGACCAAAACGGGGGCAACCATCACATATTTGGGCCTGACCAGGCGATTCATGCGTCCCCTCCCGTGCACGACAGGGGAAGACTAAGCCCCCCCCCCGAAGTTTCGTCAAGCCGCACCGTCTCCATCGTGGCCATATCGACCGCGGGACATCGCCGAACTCACCATCGAGGATTTCGAGTCGCCGAGCCTCTTTCAGCACTCACCGACGCTGACCTCAGGTGGTGTCGCCACTGCCGCAGGGTTGGTGATTGATCTGCCGCTGCCTCGACACGAGGAATCTCAGTACAACACGCCGGTTGATCTGACTATCACGAAGATAAACACACATTATCTGCGGTTTTTCTGCCGTTTATCCGTAGCATCGGGTGATGTTCGAGCCGAGGTTCACGATCAGCCCCGCGACGGCGACAGCGCTGATGGCCATCGAGGCCGATCGGCAGGTGATCATGGAACTGCCGATCAATGTCGATGTTCTCGCAGGGCTTCGCGAGACCGCACGACTCGCGGCCACCCACTACTCCACGCAGATCGAGGGCAACCGGCTTACCCTGCCGCAGGTTGCCGAAGCGCTGGCAGGCAACCACTTTCCGGGGCGTGAACGCGATGAGGCGGAGGTGCGCAACTACTACCGCGCGCTCGAGCGCATCGAAGCTGCGGCCACCACGCCCAGCCCAATCGCAGAGGCGGACTTACAGCGTGTCCATGGGCTTGTCATGTACGGGAAATGCACCCCAACTCCATACCGCCCCGGCCAGAACGTAATTCGCGAAGGGGCGTCCGGAGGTGTCGTATATATGCCGCCCGAGGCATCTGATGTACCGGACTTGATGGCGGGTCTGTTCGACTGGATCAACACTCAGATGGACACGCGGAAACTGCCTGCCCCCTGATCGCTGCGCTCACTCACTACCAATACGCCACAATCCACCCGTACTACGACGGCAACGGCCGGACAGCACGTCTGCTCACGACGCTGGTGCTGCACCGCGCGGGCTATGGGCTCAAGAGCATCTATTCGCTGGACGAGCACTATGCCCGCAATCTGTCCGACTACTACGCCGCATTGACGGTCGGACCTTCACACAACTACTACCTCGGCCATGCCGAAGCAGACCTCACCAGCTTCCTCGACTTCTTCTGCGAAAGCATGGCGGCGGCACTGGGATCGGTGCGTGCCCGCGCGGCCGACGTCGCCCAGAACCCCCGAAACGCGACACGTCGACGATGCCGCCACGCTCCGCACACTCGATCCTCGACTACGTCGGCTACTCGAACTCTTCCGAATCAGCGTAGTAGTCACCACATCCGACATCGCCACGCACCTGGGAATCAGTGTGCGCACCGCGAACACGTTGGTGCGCAAGTGGATCGCGGACGACTTCCTCGAAATCGACGACCCTTCTCGAAAGAGTCGGACCTACCGTCTCGCCCCGCGCTATGAGCGGATGGTCAGTCCGTAGACTTCCGCCACCAGACCTCCCGCCTCTTCCGCTGCACCCGTGGTTGATCTGCCGCTATCGACAGGATCACGCGCGGCACAAACCGGGGTTGGTGGTCACGGTTTGGCGTAGTCTGGCGTCATGTCGCCACCGCGCAATGACGCCCCGCGGCTGGTGACGGCCGAGGAATTTCTAGACGGGCCCGCAGATGCGTTCGGCGAGATCCATGACGGTGTGATGGTCGAATGTATGGCGCAGGGTCCCGTGCACGATCGCGTGGTGCATCGGCTCCGATCGGCGCTGGAGTACGGCATCGACCCGAACGGGCCATGCCGCGAAGTACACGGTGACACACCGATGCGGCTCGCCGATAGCGACAATACTGACCCAGCACGTCGGCTGCGCGCACGATATCCGGACCTGATCCTGCGGGACTGTTCCGACGGCCCTTACGACGCGCAACACGTCGCCGACCAAGCACTGATCGTTGTCGAGGTGACGTCGGAGGGCACGATCGACAACGACATCGGTATCAAGCGTGAGCTCTATGCTCGCGCGGGTATTCCGGTGTACCTGATCGTCCATTTCGACAAGGACTGGCAGCACATCGCCATGATCGAGGAGCTGCGTCTCGACTGGTCAGGACGACGGTATGTCGGCTGGACCAAGCACACCGATGCCCTGGTTCTGACCGAGCCGGTCAGAGTAGCCATCATGTTCGAGGATCTTCAGAGTCCGCTGCCGCGTCGTCCGTGAGTCCGCTCAAAACAGCAGGCCTAGAACCCATTCGAAGAATTTGGCGATCAGACGGAGGAGTGGGCAGCCAAGGGTCATCCCGCCGGAGGTGGCTCGTTTTCGACAGGCTGACCTTTGGCACAGCCTGCGGCTAGCTCAGCGCGTGATCGAGGTCGCCGAGGAGATCTTGGAGGTCTTCCAGGCCGACCGAGATGCGTACTACCCCGTCGGACAAGCCGATTGAGGCTCGACCCTCAGGGCCCATGGCTCGGTGGGTGGTGGTGGCGGGGTGGGTGATCATCGTTTTGGCATCGCCGAGGTTGTTGGAGATGTCGATGATGCGGAGGCGGTTGAGGACCTCGAAGGCTTGTTTCTTGCCGTCTTCGCCGTTGAGGGCGAAGGTGACGACAGTGCCGCCGCCGGACATCTGTTCCTTGGCCAGTGCGTGTTGTGGATGTGATTCCAGGAAGGGGTATTTCACCCAGTCGACCGAACTCTTGGTCTCCAGGAATTCGGCCACTCGCAGGGCCGACTCGGTGGCGTGGCGCACGCGCAACGGCATGGTTTCCAGACCCTTGAGCAAGGTCCATGCGTTGAAGGGGCTCAGGGCTGGGCCGGTGTGGCGCATCAGGGTTTTGACGGGGCCGTCAATGTAATCCTGGGCGCCGAGGATGGCGCCGCCGAGAACGCGGCCCTGGCCGTCGATGTGTTTGGTGCCGGAGTAGACGACCACGTCGGCGCCGAGTTCGAAGCCGCGCTGGAGCAAAGGAGTGGCGAAGACGTTGTCCAGCACCACCTTCGCGCCCGCGGCGTGGGCGAGCTCGGTGACCTTGCGGACATCGACGAGGGTCTGCATCGGGTTGGCGGGGGTCTCGAAGAAGACGGCCTGGGTGGGAACGGAGAGGGCCTGCTCCCACTGTTCGAGGTCGTCACCGTCGACGAAAACGGTTTCGATGCCCCAGCGCGGGAGGATCTCGTTGCAGACCACGAAACAGGAACCGAACAGGCTGCGGGCGGCGACGAGTCGGTCGCCTGCCTTCAGCAAGGCACCGAGCGCGGTGAACACCGCCGACATGCCGGACGCGGTCGCGAAGGCCGCCTCGGCGCCGTCGAGCAGCCGGATGCGCTCCTCGAACATCGCCACGGTCGGGTTGCCGAAGCGGGAGTAGACGAAGTGCTCGACGTCGCCGGTGAACGCGGCTTCGGCGGCTTCGGCGCTCTCGTAGACGAAACCCGAGGTCAGGTACAGCGCCTCGGACGTCTCGTCGAAGCCGGAACGGCGCAGGCCGCCACGCACGCCGAGCGTGGCGGGACCGACGCCCTCGGGCAGTGGCTTGTCGAAAGAACCACCGGTGATCATGCTTTTCTCCTTATGCCTGACGCCACGGCAGGCCGACCGCGCGCCAACCGGTGCTGCCGCGCTGACCGAACGCGTCGGGACCACCTTCGAAACCGTCGAGCACGTTGTAGGACGGTGCCACGCCCGCCGCCGTCGCCAGGTTCGCCGCGTGCGCGGAACGCTGACCCGAGCGACACAGGAACACCACCGGTGCGTCGTCGGGGCGACCGGCGAGCGCCTGCTCGAGCTGCACGCCGAACGCCGGGTTGCGCGTGCCGGTGCCGTCGACCCACTCGATGAAGTGGGCCGGGCGTTCGATCGAGCTGGTGTCGGGAATGCCGATGTGTGCCCACTCGCCTTCGGTGCGCACGTCGACCAGCACGGCGCCGGGATGCTCGGTGAGCAGCTCCCACGCCTTCTCAGGGGTGATGTCGCCGGCGTAAGTCATGTCGATCCTCCTGCGTGAATCCGCTCTTGCCGTGCCGGAAATCCCCGAACACACGGCCAGGTCGTCACCCGGAGCACCCCACCGCGGAGGAGGGTTGCCGACCAGCGAGCCGGGGCTTGACGCTGGCACTCATGACCTTGCGATCTGAGATTGCCTCGGCACCGGTCATCGTGTCAAACGATTCAGAAGCTGCACACCAGCCACGCGCTGTCGACGCGGGCGAGTTTCCATGTGTTGGTCGACGGATTGCCGTTGACCACGAGGGCGGCGTCGATTTTGGCGCGATCGCCGTTGACGGTCGCGTTCTGGAAGCCCTTACCGTCGATCGTGACAGTGGATTTCGGGCCACCGAGCTGTTCGGTGAGGCCGGATTTCTCCTCGTCGAAGCCGGGGCAGGCCACACCGGTCGGCGGACGGAGGTCGCTGCGCGAGCGTGCGTCGATATAGTTGGTGACGGCGGCCGCGAGACGGTCGGCCTCTGTGACATTTTTCTCAGCGGGTGAGAGCAGTCCGCCCGCCACGATGCCGATGAGCACGATGATCGCGATCACCGCGGCCGCGACGAACGGGACGATGGAACGCTTGTCGGTCTGATCCACCACTACGGGCTGGTCATCCGAGCCTGTTTGCTCCTCGTTCATGCTCTAATCCTGACAGACCCGCGCGGGCAGCCACACCGCGCGCCGGGTGCCCGCGTCGCCGCAGCTAGAATCGCCTTGATTGCGTCGGCTGCCGCGTGGGATGGCAGCTGCCAGTAAGCCGGTATACCGACTTAGCCTAAGCTAAGTTGACGCCGTCAAATCAGTTCTCGACCAAAGGGTGCGCGTAGATATGACCGAACAGAGTGCAGCGACTCGCCCACTTCGCATTGCGATCGTGGGTGCGGGACCGGCCGGTATCTACGCCGCCGACGCCTTGATGAAGTCCGATGCCGACGTGAGCATCGACCTCTACGAGCGCATGCCCGCGCCCTTCGGCCTGATCCGCTACGGCGTCGCCCCCGACCACCCGCGGATCAAGGGCATCATCACCGCCCTGCACAAGGTCCTCGACAAAGACCAGGTCCGACTGCTCGGCAACATCGACTACGGCACCGACATCACCCTCGACGACCTGCGCCAGTTCTACGACGCGGTCATCTTCTCCACCGGCGCCAACGCCGACCGTGCCCTGGCCATCCCGGGTATCGACCTCGACGGTTCCTACGGTGCCGCCGACTTCGTGTCCTGGTACGACGGCCACCCCGACGTCCCGCGCGCTTGGCCCCTCGAGGCCGAGAAGGTCGCCGTCCTCGGTGTCGGCAACGTCGCCCTCGACGTCGCCCGCGTGCTCGCCAAGACCGGTGACGAACTGCTCCCGACCGAGATCCCGCCGAACGTCTACGAAGGCCTCAAGGGCAACAAGGCCCTCGAGGTCCACGTCTTCGGTCGTCGCGGCCCCGCCCAGGCCAAGTTCACCCCCCTCGAACTGCGCGAACTCGATCACTCGCCGACGATCGAGGTCATCGTCAACCCCGAAGATATCGACTACGACGAAGGCTCCGAAGCCGCCCGCCGCAACTCCAAGCAGGTCGACATGGTCGCCAACACCCTGGAGCAGTGGGCCATCCGCGACCACGGTGACCGCCCGCACAAGCTGTTCCTGCACTTCTTCGAGTCCCCTTCGGAGGTACTCGGCGAAGACGGCAAGGTCACCGGCCTGCGCACCGAGCGCACCCAGCTCGACGGCACCGGCAACGTCAAGGGCACCGGCAACTACACCGACTGGGACATCCAGGCCATCTACCGCGCCGTGGGTTACCTCTCGCAGAACGTCACCCAGCTGCCGTTCGACGATCAGGCAGGCACCGTGCCCAACGAGGCCGGTCGCGTGATCTCCGACGACTCAGCCGTTGGCGACGCCCGGTTCATGCCCGCCACCTACGTGACCGGCTGGATCAAGCGCGGCCCGGTCGGCCTGATCGGCCACACCAAGGGCGACGCCAACGAGACCATCGCCTGCCTGCTCGACGACGCCAAGGCCTTCGCTCCCGCGCCCAAGCCCGAGCTCGATGCCGTCACCGAGTTCCTCGAGGGCAAGGGCATCCCGTTCACCACCTGGGCAGGCTGGTACCGCCTCGACGCCCACGAGCGCGCCCTCGGCGAGCCCGAAGGCCGTGAGCGCGTGAAGGTCGTCGAACGCGAGGACATGCTGCGCGCGTCCGAGCCGAACAAGGCCTGACACCGCCGCGGCCACACGGCACGCAACCCCGCACGACCCGACCTCGAGGAGGGTCCGCCGCGAAGCGGCGGTTCGCGGCCGTCCCGCTGTTGCGGACTCGAAAGCGCTACGCCGAAGGCGTTAGTCTCGAGTCCGCAACAGCGGGACCGGCGGGGCCGCGAACTCGAGCGTGCCAGCGCTCCAAAGATAAGGCATTCTGTACAAGTGTTCGATGCCCACGTCCACATCATCGATCCGCGGTTTCCGCTGATCGAGAACGAAGGCTATCTACCCGAGCCCTACGTGATCGATGACTATCGAAAGCGCATGGGGCACTTCGATGTCCGCGGCGGTGCTGTCGTCAGCGCGTCTTTTCAAGGCGCCGATCAGACGTATCTGAATGCAGCACTGTCCGCGCTCGGTCCCGACTGGGTCGGCGTGACCCGGCTGGATCTCGATGCCACCGACGACGAGATCCTCGAGTTGAACAAAGCCGGTGTGCGCGCACTGCGGTTCAATCTCAAGCGCGCTGCCGCCGACATCACCGAGATGACGTTGCAGGCGTTGCGCGCGCACGAGCTGGCGGGCTGGCACGTCGAGCTCTACATCGACGGTCAGATGCTGGCCTCGCTGCAACCGGTGATCTCGAAGCTGCCCGCGCTCTCGATCGACCATCTCGGCATGTCCGAGGAGGGTTTGCCGTACCTGCTCGATCTGGTGGACCGCGGCGCCAGAGTGAAGGCGACCGGGTTCGGGCGGGTCGAGATGGATGTGGCCGAGACGCTGCGGCGCATCCATGCGGTCAATCCGAGTGCGCTGATGTTCGGCAGCGATCTGCCCGGCACGCGCGCCGGTAGGCCGTTCGAGGAGCGCGATGTGGACCTGATCCGCCAGGTGGTCGGCGCGGATATGCACGCGGTACTCGAGGACAACGCCCGCGAGTTCTACCGCCTGCCCGCCGTGCGCCGCGACCAGGTGCCGCCCCCGCGCGTCGAGAACCCGACGATCCCGATCCCCCGCAACCTGCTGCCCGGCGCGGACGAGCACACCCGCCCGCTGCCGGTTATCGAATAGCCGGTTCTCGGCCGCCTCGATCTGGACTGACCAAAGGGTGCGACGAAGGGGTGCCCGGCGGGAGGGAAGATCGAGGGAACAGGCCGAGAACCTGCGGCACCAGCCGCCAAATACTCAGCTCAATAGCGCGCCGGTGAGCCACACGCCGGAGGCGATCAGCGCGCCGAACAGCTCGACCAGCATCGACAGGCCGACGCCCTTGAGTGCGTGCAGCGTTGCGGGCCAAGCCAAGTCGTTGGTCTTCAAGCGGTACAGCTCGGCCAGGTACACCCCGAGCACGAAGCCGATGAACAGGCCGACGATCGGGATCACGAAGAAGCCGACGATGCCGAGCACCGCGCCGGCCAGCAGCGCACGGTTCGACACCCCGGCTTCGCGCATCCGCCTGCCCGGCCAGGTGTACTTCACGACGCCGGAGAGCACCAGCGCGACAGTCGCGATCGCCAGCACTGTCCAGGCCGTCGCACCGCCGGTCATGAACGCCCACACCGCGATTGCCGCGAAAATGAGGATCACCCCCGGCAGAATTGGTACGATCACGCCGACGATGCCGACCAGAATGACGAGGCCGACTCCGACCTCACCCCACACGCTCACTACCGGTCCTCCCGTTGCCGCGCCGAGTCGCGCTCGTGCGAATTCTCGCCCATGCTCTACCCGAGCCGCCACCCCAGCGCTATTGTCGAGGTGTCAATACCGTTCGACGAACTGAGGTCACCGCGTGAGCACGGAGTCCACCGCCAAGCAGGGGCCCCTTGCGGGCATCAAGGTCATCGAGTTGGCAGGCATCGGGCCAGGCCCGCACGCCGCGCTGCTGCTGGCCGACCTCGGCGCCGACGTGGTGCGCGTGCAGCGCCCGAACCAGCTACCCGGCTTCATGGAACGCCCACAGTGGCGCGGGCGAACGATCGTCGAGGCGAATCTGAAGGACCCCGCCGACGTCGCCAAGATCCTCGACCTGGTCGAGAAGGCCGACGTGCTGCTCGAGGGCTTCCGCCCCGGCGTCACCGAGCGCATGGGCCTCGGACCCGACGACGCGCTGGCCCGCAACCCGCGCCTGGTGTACGGCCGGATGACCGGCTGGGGCCAGCACGGCCCGCTCGCCGACCGCGCGGGACACGACATCAACTACATCTCGCTGACCGGCGTGCTCAATGCCATCGGGCGTAAGGGAGAGCGGCCGGTGCCGCCGCTGAACATGGTCGGCGACTTCGGTGGCGGCTCGATGTTCCTGGTGTTCGGCGTGCTCGCCGCGCTGGTGGAGCGGCAGAGTTCCGGCAAGGGCCAGGTGATCGACGCCGCGATGATCGATGGCGCGCTCGCCCTTTCACACATGATCTGGGGTATGCGCGGGGTCGGTCTGTGGTCCGACGAGCGCGGCACCAACCTGCTCGATACCGGCATGGCCTTCTACGACACCTACGAGACCTCCGACGGCAAGTACATGGCCGTCGGCGCGATCGAGCCGCAGTTCTACGCCGAGTTGCTGGCGGGGCTGGAGATCGATCCGGAAGGTCTGCCGATGCAGATCGACCCGAACGGTCAGGAGCAGCTGCGCAAGCTGTTCACCGACAAGTTCCTGACCAAGACCCGCGACGAGTGGGCCGCGATCTTCGACGGCACCGACGCCTGCACCACGCCCGTGCTGACCTTCACCGAGGCCACCGAGAACCCGCATATCGTGGCCCGTACCGGCCTGATCGACATCGACGGTGTGGTCCAGCACGCGCCGGCGCCGCGGTTCTCGCGCACGCCGGGCGGCACGCCCACTCCCCCGCCGACCGTCGCGACACCGATCGAAACGGTCTGGGCTGACTGATTTACCGGCCTGTCGTCGGTAAAGTTCTCCGTTATCGACGACAGGCCGAGGATCCGAACCGTCAGAACACCACCGAAGGTGCTCGCCGCCCTCATCGCGGCCACCACCTTCGGCACCGCGGTGCTGTGCTTCATCCTGGCCGAAGGATTGTTCGACACCCGCCAAGGTCATATCGCCGAAACCCATTGCCACAGTGAGGCACCGGCGCCGGTGATGGTGAGCGTGCTCAACGGGCTCGCGACCGGGCTGCTGCTGGCCGCGGCGATCTCGCTGCTGTGCTTGCTGGTGCTGCTGTTCCGCTATCCGTCCGAACGCAGCGCCGTCGCGGTGCCGTTGACCGCGCTGGGGTTGGTGGCATCGGTGCTGTTCATGTTCGGGGCAGGGTACGAAACCGTCCGCCCCGCACCGGTTTCCACCGGGCCCAACCCGTGCGCGTTCAGTAACAGGTGAGCGGTTGGAGTGGGTCGGCGGCGCGCGGGGCGAGGGCGTCGTAGGCGGCGGCGATGGATTTCACGGCGATGCGCAGGTCGGCCTCGGGGTGGGTGTAGGGCAGCCGGACGAAACGTTCGAAGGCGCCCTGAACACCGAAACGTGGTCCAGCGGCGAGTAATACACCGTGATTGGGGGCGGTGGCGGCGAGTGCGGTGGAGACGGGGCTCGGCAGCTGGGCCCACACCGACATGCCGCCCGCGCCGACCGCGATGTGCCAGCCAGGCAGGTCTTCGGCGACGGCGTCGAGCAGGGCGGTGCGCTGGGTGCGTAGCTGTTCGCGCCGGCGCTCGAGGATGGGTTCGGCGTTTTCGAGCAGGTGGACGGTGGCGAGCTGATCCATCACCGGGGTGCCGAGGTCGACAGTGGAGCGGATACCGAGCAGCTTGGCGATCAGGGGCGCATTGGTGCGGATCCAGCCCACGCGCAGGCCACCCCAGAACGACTTCGACGCCGAACCGATCGTGACGATCTCGGAGCCCTTCGCGAACGCGGCGACCGGCGGGGGCATCGTCGAGTCCGACAAACTCAGTTCGCTCATCGACTCGTCCACGACGACGGTCATCCTGGTGTCGCGGGCGATAGCGGCCAGTTCGGCGCGGCCTTCGGCATCGAGCAACAGGCCGGTGGGGTTGTTGAAGTCGGGAACCAGGTAGGCCAGGGTGGCCGCGGTTTGCCTCGCCGTGCTGCGCAAGCCTTCGAGATCCCAACCGGCGTCGGGGAATTCGGGTCGCAGCGGGACGGGGATGGGGCGGGCGCCGACGTCGCGAATGGCTTCGATGGCGTTCGGGTAGGAGGGGTGCTCGATCAGGACTCGCGCGCCGGGTGAGGCGAGCACGTTGAGGAGCAGCCGAAGTCCGTGTTGCGCACCGAGAGTCACCAGGATCTGTTCCGGCTCCGTAGGCAGACCACGGGCGGTGTAGCGGCGGGCCAGCGCTTCGCGCAGCGCGAGGATGCCGACCGGGTCCATGCCGTGAGTGCCGAGGTAGGACGGAATCCCTTGCAGCGCGACGGAATACGCGTCGTGCAGTTCGGGGGAGGCAGGCATCGCGGCGTAGGTCATGTCGATGGTCGGCAGTTCCGGCTGCGCCATCAGGGCCATGATGCCGCGGCTCGGCTTGGCACCGTCATGCTGGATCGCGGGCGGCAGCGCGACGGTGCTGCGCGAGCCCTGGCGGCTGATCAGGTAGCCGTGTTCACGCAGCAGCGAATACGTGGAGGTGATGGTGGTACGGCTGACACCGAGGGTGCCCGCCAGGTCGCGCTCGCTGGGCAGCGCGACGCCGAGTGGGGCGCGACCGTCGTGGATCAGCAGGCGGATGGCCTCGGCCAGTGCCAGGTAGGCGGGGCGGTGCGGGCGGCGCTCGGAATCGCCATCGGTTTCGGGGTCACGCCACCGGCCGAGGTCACGAGCCAGGCCCGCTGCGCCGATCACTCTTGTCGCCATAAAGTCCAGTATTCCCTAAGTGGATATTTCTAAGCAAGGCCAGTCGGTGGATTCTTACTGACATGACCACTTTCCTTGCCCTCGCCGTTGCCGTCGCCTTCGGGGTGGCGGTCTACCACTTCTCGCCCAAGAAGGGCGAGCTGCCGTTCTGGCCCTTCCAGTATCTGCCGCATGACCGGGCTTTCGGCACCTACGACGAGCAGCGGCTCTACCGCGATCTTGATGCCATGCGGGCACACGAAGTCGGTGACGATGCAGTCCAGTTACCTGAAACTGGCCTTAATGTGGCCTCGACTGACCGGCAGCAGAGGCCGCTCGCCGCGTGAGTGTGGCTTTGTCGGTGGGTCAGCGCACACTGTGAGCATGAGTGATTCGACGCAGACCGAGACGGTGGTCTCGGCACTGTTCGACACCGCTATCGGGCTGTGCGCGATCGCCTGGCACGGTGACGCCGTTGTCCGGTTCCAGCTACCCGAGGCCAGCGAGGAGGAGACCCTCGCGCGGATCACCCGGCCGTTCGATGGGGCCGCGGTGCCGGAGAGTGCGCCGGGGCCCGTGATCGTCGAGGCGATCGCGGGCATCCGCGCTCACCTCGACGGGGCGGTCGACTCACTGCGCTGGATCGAGGTCGATCTGCGGGGTGTGCCGGAATTCCATCGCGCGGTGTACGCGGTGACGCGCGAGATCGACCCCGGCCGCACGCTCAGCTACGGCGATATCGCCGGCCGCGCCGGCGCTCCCGGCGCCGCGCAAGCCGTTGGACAGGCGTTGGGACGCAATCCTGTTCCGCTCATCATTCCGTGCCATCGGGTGCTCGCGGCCGATCACGCGCTGCACGGGTTCTCGGCGCCTGGTGGTATCGGCACGAAAGCACGACTGCTGGAGATCGAGCGCACACCGGGTTTCGGTGAGCCGACGCTGTTCTGATCAGATCCCCCTGTCGATCAGGTCCAGGAGCAGGCCGCATTCGGGACCGATGAGTTCACCGGGCACGCACCGTCTGAATCAGCGGACCGTCTCGACAGGAGAGAATGATGAAGACCGACAAGATGCTCGCCGCAGGCCTCGTTGCCGTCCCACTGTTCTTCGTGACCGCACTGACCCAGGCGTTCACCAAGGACGGGTTCGACATCACCCGGCACATGATCAGCCAGCTCGCGACCGGACCGCTCGGCTGGATCCAGGCGGCGAATTTCGTCGTCACCGGTGCGCTGTTCGCGGTGGTCGCGGTCGGGCTGCACCGGCGGATGACCGACGGGATCGGGCGGGTGTGGGCGCCACGGCTGGTCGGCGTTTTCGCGGCTGGTCTGATCGGCGCCGGGTTGTTCGCCTGCGATCCGATGGCCGACTATCCGGTGGGTGCCGCCGAAGTCACGACCTGGCACGGGACGCTGCACGGCGTCGCCTCCGGTGTCGCCGGGCTGGCCCTGCTCACCTTCGACGTCATCGTGTTCCGACGGCTGCGGGCCGAGGGCAACACCGCCGGTGCAGTGACGAGCGGGGTCGCGTTCGTGGCATTCCTGGTGGGGCCCTTCATGATTCCCGGCCTGATGAGCGTCACTTTCGCCGCGGTCTCGTTCCTCGCGTGGGGCTGGGTGGCCGTATTCGCCGCCGGACTGCGCACCGCCCCGACGTTCTCGCCGCGTACGAACGCCGAGCTCGTCGCCCACTGACATCCAACGGAAACCGTGCCGACCTGCACTGGACTCGATCGCGTACCGTTCGAGTCCGGTGGTCGCACTCCCCGCAATCGAGAGGAACCACAATGCAGACTGTGACGTCGGCCGACGGCACCACGATCGCCTACGACCGGATCGGTGAGGGGACCGCCGGGACGGTCGTCCTGATCGGTGGCGCGTTCAGCTACCGCGAGTTCCCGACAATGGTCGAACTCGCGCAGACACTGGCCGACGACTACGGGCTGACGGTGCTGAACTACGACCGGCGCGGGCGCGGTGACAGCACGGACTCCCCCGGCGTGTACGACGCCGCCAACGAGATCGCCGATATCGCGGCGCTGGTCGAGGCCGCGGGCGGGAAAGCGGCGCTGTTCGGCTGGTCCTCCGGCGCCGCGCTCGCGCTGCTGGCCGCGCAGTCCGTGCCGGGCGTCACCGAAGTGGTGGCTTTCGAGCCGCCGTTCGTGGTCGACACGAAAGGCCATGTGCCGCCGAAGGATCTGGAAGCCAAGCTGCATCCGATGATCGCCGCGGGCGAACGCGGGAAAACCGTGCGGTACTACATGACCAAGGCGATGGGGATGCCGTTGCTCATGGTGGCGGCGATGCGGATGACGCCGTTCTGGAAAACGCTGACGGCAACGTCGAATTCGACCGCACACGACTGGGCGGTGATGAAGCCGTACATGCAGGGAAAGACGCTGGATCCGGCCGACTGGCAGGGTGTCGAGGTTCCGGTGCTCGTCCTCGCGGGCGACCGAACCGCACCGCTGCTCATCAAGGGCTCGAAGGCGGCGGCCAAGGTGCTGCCGAACGCGGAGTTCGCCGGGCTCGCCGGCGTGAGTCACAACCCGAAGATCTCGATCCTCGCCCCCGCGGTCGGCGAATTCCTCACTCGCACAAGGTGATCAGGGCGGCGGTGGGTGATCGCGGAAGAACTGGCACGGCTCACCGGTGAGGTAGCCGTCCAAACAGGCGAAGTAGGCCTGGACGCAGCTGTTACTCGTGCAACCGACGGTGTAAAGCATTCCGCGAATACGTTCGTTGCGCTGCTGCGAGGGGGCGAGGGTCTGCGCGGGCGGCAACACCGAAGTCACCGGGGCGGCGCTGGGCGAGGGAGCCGGAGCGTCCTGAGCGGCACATCCGGGCAGAATCGCCAGCGCGAGCAACGCCGCCGAGGCCAACCCATGTCGCAGAACCATCGTCCACCTCCATCCGGAACCCGTCTCGACGCTACCCTGGCAGGCATGCGGGCGCCGAGGTGGTCGTCCGGAGCCACCGTCGGCCGGATCGCACGATTACGCGTGCCGTTCAGGCCTGTTACGGCGAGCGCCCGATCCGGCCGGAGTTCCGACGGGACCGGGCGATGCGTATTCCAGCGCGACGCGCACCGGGAGTTTGCGCCGGTTGGACAGCTGCCGAGGGCGGGCTAGGTCAACGACCAGTCAGAGGGTCGCGCCGTATCCGCTGCCGAGCACGCCGCCTGCGACGGCACCGGCCGCGGCTGCGGGAACGCCGAGAACGGCGGCACCGGTCGCCGCACCCGCCGCAGCGCCGATGGCAGCGCCCGCGCCGGTGCTGGCAGCTGCGATCGGCCACGCCAAGGCAAAGCCGGCAGGGACCGCAAGCAAGGCGCTCGCGCCCGCGGTCGGGACCGCCGCCGCAGCGCCGAGAATCGCGGCTGCACCGGCAGTGCCCGCGGCGCCAACCGCGAAGCCGACACCAGCACCGATACCAGCACCGATAAGGCCGCCACCGACCGCGCCGATAGCAGCAGCCGGAACGCCCGCGATCGCGGCACCGGCCAGTGCGCCACCGACGGTCGCCGCGGCGATCTTGTCCGAGCGGCTCGGGTTGATACCGACCGAGCGGCCCTGGGTGGCGATGGCGGCTTCGACGTTCGCGGCCGTGCCGTTGACATCGCCGAGGATGTCATTCGGGACCTCGTCCGGGACCGGGGTGGTGAAGTCACCGATGCGCAGTGTGCGCTCGGGCGGGGCGATCGGGGCCACCGGCTCGACCGGCTCCGGGAGGTGGAGTTCCTCGATGACGATCGGCGGGGCCGGGGTGGTGTATTCCGGCACCGGGCGCGACTGCTCAGGATTCAAATGGCCGAGCGTATCCGGGCCGTCGAACTTGGCCAGATCCGAACGCCCGCCCTCATCCGCGGGCGACTCGGTGGTGACACCCGGCTGCACCGGAGCCACATTCACACCAGGCTGCGGCACCGCGATAGCGACACCCGCGCACGCAACCGCCAACGCCATCGGCAGCACCCCGACAACCGGGCGAGCAATCCGCCGCACCGTCGAGGAGTTCACATTTACAGACCGACGGATCACGCCGACACCCACTAACCAGTTCAAAGGAAAACGACACGTCCCCGCGCGCCGCCCGCGAACGATAGCGTTTGCCAGACGGATGCCACAAATCGATAGCGACAAGACATCACCACCCGCACACTGCCTGGACCAGCACCGAATCCGCCACGACCGCACACCCAGCCCCACCCGCGCCCCTTAGCGAGCGGCCCCACCCGCGCCCCTTAGCGAGCGGCGCCACCAAGTGACCGGTCGCGGCCGGTCGCCGGTTAGGCGCCGCCGCGTAGGCGACAACCGAATGACCGCACACCCAGCCCCCACCCGCGACCCCTGGGGAGCGGCCACCAAGTGGCCGGTCGCAGCCGGTCGCCGGTTAGGCGCCGCCGCGTAGGCGACAACCGAATGACCGCACTCCCAGCCCCGCGCGCGACCCCTGCGGAGCGGCAGCCACCAAGTGACCGGTCGCAGCCGGGTCGCCGGTCGTAGCCGGGTAACCGGTTAGGCCCCGCTGCATAGGCGACGACCGAATCCGCCATAACCGCACCCCCAACCACACCGCTCACCCCAAGACCGCCATGACCGCACTCCCAACCCCCACCCGCGACCCCTGGGGAGCGGCGGCCACGAAGTGGCCGGTCCGCGGCCGGGTCGCCGATCAGGGCTCG